>CAYOTJ010000024.1:3117-14919 GCA_964406855.1 uncultured Saprospiraceae bacterium | reverse complement strand
GCGGTAGGCCATCAGGAACGAGCCGCCTTGTTTGCGGTTGAGGGGGCCTTCTACTAAGGCTTCTAAGCCGGAGAAGGCGCCGAGCTGCCCCGTAAACTCATAGCGGTCTTTGTTGCCGGAGCGCATGTTGATGTCGAATACGCCGGCGAGCGCATTGCCGTATTCGGCGGGGAAAGCGCCGGTGAGGAAGTCCGAAACGCCAATGACGTTGGGGTTGAGGGCCGATACGGGGCCGCCGGTAGTGCCTAAGGTGCTGAAGTGGTTGGGGTTGGGAATGGGTATGCCTTCAAGGCGCCAGAGCACGCCCGTGGGCGAGTTGCCGCGTATGACGATGTCGTTGCGGGCATCGTTGTTGGCGGCTACGCCGGCAAAGTTGGCGGCCAGCTTGGCCACGTCGTTGCGGCCGCCGGAGTAGCGCAGTACCTGCTCGGTGTCGAAGGGGCGAGCGCTGATGGTGGCTAAGTCGTTGACCGGTTTGTCTTTATCGGTGCGGCTGCTCACCACTACCTCCTGTAGGGTGGTGAACGACTCGCGCATGCGCAGGTCGAGGGCCGCTTCGCGGCCGGCGGTGATGAGTATGTTGGGCACATTGAGGGGCTCATAGCCCAAGTAACTCACCAATAATGCCTGGCGCCCAACGGGCACGCCTTCCAGCACAAAGCTGCCGTCAACATCGGTGATGGTACCTATGGGGGCGGCGCCGTCGGGGGTAACGAGCTGTACGGCGGCGCCTATGAGGGGCGTCTCCGACTGCTGGTCGAGCACCAGCCCGCGGATGGTTTGGGTTTGGGCGCCTAACCATAGCGGCAGGGCAAAAAAGAGGACCGCCAGGGTGGCGGCCCATCGACTAAAAACAGCGGTATTCTGTTTGGCGCACATAAGCAGCGGGTGATTTTTTTTGAATGAATTGGTTTGTTGGGGAATTGATTCCACAATACAAAGATGTGCCTGCGAGCGGCGGAAGTAAAGCGATTTCCGCTGGAGCGTAGGATGCGGGGTGTGAACCGGAGTAACAAGCGGGCGAAGCGTAGCGGCATAAAAATAAAAAAGGCAACCTCGCGGCTGCCTCAACACGGTTGCATGGGAAAAATGCACCGATATATCTTGGGGGGTACTAGTATACGTGTTGCCCGCCGTTGATGGCTATGTTGGCGCCCGTGATGAAGGCGGCGTGTTTGGAGGCGAGAAAACTCACTAACCAGGCAATTTCGTCGGTGCCGCCTAAGCGGCCTACGGGTATGCCCGATACAATCTGTGCGCGGATGTTTTCGGGTACGGCCATTACCATATCGGTGCCGATGTAGCCGGGGGAAATGGTATTAACGGTGACGCCCTTTTTGGCTACTTCAATGGCTAAGGTCTTGGTGAAGCCGTGCATACCGGCTTTGGCTGCCGAGTAGTTGGCCTGCCCAAACTGAGCCCGCTGTCCATTTACGCTCGATATGTTGATGATGCGCCCCCACTGTTGCTCGATCATGGGGTTGATAACGTGGCGGGTGCAGTTGAATACGCTCGTGAGGTTGGTGGCTATGACCTCGTCCCAGGCCTGCTTGGTCATTTTGTAAAAGGCGCCGTCGCGAGTAATGCCGGCATTGTTTACGAGGATGTCGATGGCGCCCAGATCGGCTGCTACCTGTTCTACCATGCGGCCGGCATCGTCGAAGTCGGATACGTCTACCTGGTAAAGCGGGATGTTGTAGCCTTCGGCTTTCGTGCGCTCGCTCCAGGCTTCTGCTTTCTTTGGGTTGTTGTACGTGCCGGCCACCTGGTAGCCGTCGTCGGTAAGTTTTTTGACCATGTCTGTGCCCAATCCACCGGTAGCTCCGGTTACGAGGGCAATGAGTTGCTTTTCCTGCGTCATTTTTGGCAGCAATTCGATGATGAGCAAATATCAATTAATGCAAATATATAGATGTTTATATTTGTACACAAATGATTTTTGTCACTAAAAAACCGGAGTCGCTTTTGGGTCGGGGTAATCGTCGCAGTTGGCTCTCTTAGGAGTAATTTATTGGCTTTTAGATTTTTATAAAGAGATATTGCGTTGTTTAAGCCAATGTCAGCGATTGGGTCAACCCATTAAAAAAATAATTTCCACAGCATTTGGCCTATTGTTATAGGGCTTGTTTGTGAATTCGTGTAATAATATTCGGTCATTTGTGGGGCAAAAGTGATAAACCTATGGCAGGAGCTAATTATGTATTGGCCACCTCGGTGCTGGTGGCTGTTTATATGCTGGTCATATTGTACTTCGTTATCCGGGGTGCGCGCCGCACCCAGTCGATGGCGGATTATGCGCTGGGCAGCGTAGCCTTTTCTCCGGCTACGGTGGCGCTATCGCTGGCGGCATCTATCACGAGCGCAGCTACGTTTATCATCAACCCGGGATTTATTGCTTTATATGGAGTAAGCGGTATTTTGGCTATGGCCGTTATGCTGCCGTTGGGGCTTTATTTGTCGCTGGTGGTATTGAGCAAGAGTTTTCGGCGGCACGGGCAGTCGGTAAAAGCGCTTACCATGGCCCAGTGGATAGGCAAGCGCTACGACAACAAGCGTTATGCTTTGTCGTTTGCCTTTCTTTCGCTGCTGCTCATCACCTTTATTGTGCTCATTTGCGTAGGCATGACGAAAGTGCTGGCCGGAGCGCTCAATGCGGATGAAGGTGTGGTCATGATGGCAATGGTGGTCTTCATCTTCGGGTATATGATGTTTGGGGGCGCCAATGCGATGGTGTATACCAATACGGTGCAGGCCCTGCTGATGCTGGTGGTGGCTTTTATTCTGCTGGGGTCGGGCTATGAGCACTTCCGGGATGGGGTGTATGGCTTTATGGACAAGCTGGCGGCCATTGACCCCGGACTGGCGCTGCCGGTCAACCCTGGGAGCCTTTTATTTCGCGATTATTTTGAGGTATTCTTTTGTAACTTTATCGTAGGTATAGCGGTGGTATGCCAGCCGCACATCATTACCAAGAGCCTGCTGTTGCAAAAGGACAGCGACGTAAATCGCTACTTAGTCATTGCCATTATCGTGGAGACGATTTTTTTCTTTGTGGTTGTGGCCGGGCTGTATGCGCGGCTGATGTTTCCCGACCTGACGGTAGATGGTCAGCCCCTGAAAACCGACAGCATTATGTCTACTTATGTGGTGCGCGAGTTTCCGGTGTTTGTGGGCCTGCTGGTGATTCTGGGTTTATTATCGGCAGGATTATCTACGCTGGAGGGGCTGATACAGTCGCTTTCGACCACCATTACTTCCGATATCATCGACCCATTGGCCGGAGGCGCCCTGGGCGAGGGCGAGGCCCGTTCGCGCAGGTTAGTCTCGATCAACCGGGTGGTGATCGTTGGCCTGGCGGCTGCGGCGATTGCGTTGTCGTACCAGCAATTGGTGAACCCGAGTCTGAGCGTGGGCATATTTGCGCAGAATGGGGTTTACGCCTACTTCTCGGCGGCTTTTGTACCGGTGTTGCTGGGCATTTTTGCGCCCCGCGCTACGGTATGGCCGGCGGCATTGGCTACGCTCACGGCGGTATCGGTACACTTTGGCGCTTATTATGGCGGCTGGACGTGGTACCTTCAGGGAAGTGTACGCAACCCGGCCATTGCCGCTACTTATGCCATTTTAGCCTCTTTGGCGGTGGGTTTGCTGGTTTATTATCTGCGCGACCACCGGGCTAAGGCTTGATTTTGAAATACTATGCAGGAGCTATTGACGCAATACATTTCCCTTCCCGGCGGCCCCCGGCTGGCCTATGAGGAAGCCGGACAGGGCGAGATGACCCTGCTTTTTGTGCATGGTTTAGGCAGTACCCGCAAGGTATGGAGGCGCAATCTGGAGGAGCTTTCGCCCTATTACCGCTGTATTGCCGTCGACTTGCCGGGTTATGGCGATTCGGCCAAAGAGAACTACGCCATAAGTCTGGCATTTTTTGCCGAATCGCTGGGGCGGTTTGTGGTGGCGCTGGGGCTCAATCACTATGTGCCTGTAGGGCATAGCATGGGAGGGCAGACGGTACTTACAGCGCTTTTGGGCGGATGGTTGCTGCCAGACAAAGCCATACTGTTTGCGCCGGCAGGCATAGAAGTATTTGCAGAGTGGGAGCGGCAATCGCTGCGCGCTGTCAATAAGGCGGCTATCCTGCGGGCACAATCGGCGGATCAGATTCGGCGCAATTTCCACTACAATTTTTTTCAGACCCCCCCAGACGCCCTTTTCCTGTTGGAAGAGCGCTTGGCGTTGATGGAGGATTCAGTCGGTTACGACTATTATCTGCAACTTACGGTGGATAGCGTCAATGCTATGCTGGACGCTCCGGTAGCGCACAGGCTGGAAGCGCTCAACCTGCCTGTATTGGTGTTTTTTGGCGAAGACGACAAGCTCATCCCCAATCGGTTTTTGCATCCACAGGAGACTACGACAGGCATAGCTCGCCAGGCGAAGGAGGCGATTCCGGGCAGCCGGGTGGAGCTATTGGCTGAAGCGGGGCATTTTGTGCAGTGGGAAAGAGCCGTTGAGTCGGCAGAGATCATCAAAGACTTTGCAGGGATACCTTCCGCTACTGATGACGAAGGTGCGGAGGCCTTGATACATAGCTTTTACGAGGCCTTTACCCAGGGGGATATCCAACATCTTATGGCAGCGTATCATCCGGAGGCCGTTTATTACAGCCCGCTCACGGGCGAGCTGCGGGGCGAAGCGCTGGCCGGCTGGTGGGCGCGCCTGTGCGCGGATGCGGGGGGCAATAACCAGGCGGCTCTCAGCCAGGTAGATGCGGATGATTTTAGAGGTCATGCCGATTGGCGTATGCAATACCGCTATCAGGGGGCGTTGGTGTTGGTAGGCGGCCAGGCTGACTTTCAATTTGACGGGGGGCGTATTCGTCGGCAGACGGATGATTTCAGCGTTTGGTCGTGGGCCAGCCAGGTAGAAGGCTGGCGCGCCTGGTCGTTGGGTTGGAGCTCGTATTATCAGGCGCGGTTGCGGGAGCGCATCCGGCGGAGCCTGCATTGAGTTATTGATCGTTCTCCAAGCCAAGATTTATAAATCTTGGCTTGGAGAACGATGGGTTTCGGACCAGGGGGTGTAGCGGTATAGCATGAAGCCCTGCCGACCCTCAAAGGGCGGCAGGGCTTCATGCTATAAGAGCGAAACACCCGGCGCCGCGCAGGATGTTTCAGGAGTTGTATGTTAAGCGGCGGGGCCCCCATTTATAAACCTGTTTGCGCAAAAGGCAGCGTGAAGTTTGCGCAAAGGTTTAATCTTGGTCGGCTACTTCCTCGGCCATGAGGTCGGGAGCTAAATGGAGTTGGCCGGCCTGTTGGAGCGCCAACTGGCAGAAGCGCACTACCTCAGCCCGGGTGGGGTTGTTGCTTGAGGTTGCCGGCGGGGCCAGGGCCAAGCGGAAGCACTCGATGGCTTGTTTGTAGTCTTCGAGTGCGCAATGGGCCTTGCCGCAGGCAAAAGCTACCTGAGCCACCTGAGCGGCTAGGGGGTGCTCGCCGGAAAAGTTCCGCTTGAGGAAGAACTGATATTCTTTGATGGCGTCGGCTAAGTTGCCCGCTTCCACGAGGCAATCGGCTTTAAAGACCCGGCTGCGCCAGTGCATGTTCTGGTGGGGAATGGATTTTGCCTGTGCGAGCTCAAAATCGGCCTGGGCTTTTTTCCATTCCTTGCGCCTGAGGTAGATGACACCCCGGCCGAAGTAGGGCTCCGGCTTGTTGGGGTTGATGTCTATGCTTTTGGTATAATCATAGACAGCATCGTCAAAATTGCGGAGTTTGAAGTTGACGAAGCCGCGGCGCTCGTAAGCCAAAGCATGGCGCTCAAACTTTTGAATGGCTTGGCTGAGGGCTGCTTTGGCTTCTTCCTCTTTGCCCGATTCGATCAGTTCACGGCCTTGGCGGAAGGCTACAACAGCCGTTTTATCGCCGGAGGGTTCGATGAGCCAGTGTTCGGTGGGTTTGCCTTCGCGAATGCCCCAAAGGTTGAGGTCGCCGGCGATGACAAAATCGGCGAAATGTTGTAACAGCACAACGGTAAGACGACAGGCGCGCTCGGTGGAGGGGCCTATGTGGCGCTCGAGATTGAGGGCAAGCGTTTCGGGTTGAAACAGTTGCTCCTGCTTAAAAATAACTTCACCGCGGTAGTAATTCTCCCGACGGTGCTCATAGAGCTTGGTTACCTGCTCAAAATTGCGGTCGGTTCCGAACTCCAACCGGCCGCTGATGATCACTTTATAATCCATATCGCTGCACTTTTCTCATTTCTACATAGGGCTTCCCGAGGGCTGTGCCAGGTAGCAGCGGGGGTTAAAGAGCCGCTACGCGCCGGTGTCAGCCAGGCGATGCTGTATCGTTGGCAATTTTGTAACAAAACCCTTTCGGGCAAGTACATTGACTGCCAACAAAATTGCGCTGGACTGAACCAGGCGCAGTTATTTTTTCTGTCGCATTGGAGCGGTAAACTCCCGGTGGTTTTTAGCGCGATACCTTAACTCTGAGGCGTTTGTGTTGTAGAAGTTCTTGGAGGAGGTTCTACAGTATCGCGCAGGCTGTTTTAAACAAACAAAAGGAAAATCGGATTGGCATAAAAGGCGCCTAAATTTTTCCTTATATGTTTAGGATGGAGAATCAACCCTGCAAAGTTCTGTCATTTTTGGCGGTTTTGCAAGGCTTGGGGATAAAAAAATTACAATTAATTCAAGCTGGCTTCACCCAAACTTTACAGCCTTCGGTGCAATTGGTACAGATATCGATGTTTTGGCGGCCGGTAAAGAGGGTTTTTCTAAATTGTTGGTAGGCTTCTCCTTTCCAGAGCTCGCGAAAAGAGGTTTGTTGGAGGTTTCCCATTAGGTGGACGGCGTCTTTATCGAAGCAGCAGGGTACGACCCGGCCATCCCAGGTAATTACGCTGGCGTGCCATAGTTTCCAGCAATGGTTGAGCAGGGCATGGCGCGGCGTATACTCGCCGTTGGGTTGTTTGAGATACCGGCTGTAGCGGGGATTGAGGGGCATGAGGGGATTGCCGTATTTATAGTCGTAGAGTTGGGCTGTTTTGAGTTTTAGTTCATCCACGCCGATTTCGCGGGCCAGGGTTCGGGCGTCTTCGATTTGGTGTTCGTTGGGGCGCACTACCAAAAACTGAAAGACGATATGGGGGGTAGCCGAGCCCAGTTGGCGCTTCCACTTTACGACATTGCGGGCGCCCTGGAGCACGCTTTCGAGTTTGCCTTCTTTGCGGTATTGTTGGTAGACTTCCTGAGTGACGCCGTCGATAGAAATGATGAGCCGGCTCAGGCCCGACTCAACGGTGAGGCGAGCATTATGGTCGTTGAGAAAATGGCCGTTGGTGGAGGTGATGGTGTAGAGGCCTTTATTGGCAGCATGCCTTACCATGCTGAGGAAGTCGGGATTGATATAGGGTTCTCCCTGGAAATAAAAAATGAGAAAGAGCAGGTCGGGGCTCAGTTCATTGATGATGCGGCTGAAAAAATCACTTTTGAGGTTGCCGGTGGGGCGCGTAAACTGACGCAACCCGCTGGGGCATTCCGGGCAGCGGAGGTTGCAGGCGGTAGTGGGTTCTATGCTAAGGCTGACGGGCATCCCCCATTGCCGGGGTTTGCCCAGCAGGCGGCTGTAGTAATAGGAGGCCAGTACTTTAGCAAGGTTAAAGACCCTGCGGGGGGTCAGTTTGCCGATCATTTGCAAGGCATCCTGCCTGTGAATGCGCATGGCCCTATCGGTCGTTATTGTTATCGTCGGGTACGATGCCTTCTCCGTTATAATTGAGCGATGCGCTCTCGTCGATGCGGGTAATTTTAACTTCCGTACGGCGATTGTAGGCGTGTTCGCTTTCTGAACACTCGGTTTCATCGGTACAGTTATTGCGCAGGAAGCGCTCGCCATAGCCTACTGTCGTTATTCGATCGGGGGATATTCCGCGTTGAACGAGGAATTCTTTGGCCGACTCTGCCCGTCGTTCAGACAAATCCTGGTTGTAATCATCGGTGCCGCGGCTATCGGTATGGGCGCCGAGTTCGATTTCCATACTGGCGTAACGCGACATGAGTTGGGCGAGAGCTTCGAGGTCTCTTGCGGCGCCTTTGCGTATGGATGATCGATTAAAATCGTAGAGGATATTTTCCATGACGATAACGGTACCCTTAGCGATGGGTTCGCGGAGGACGGCGTCGGAGGTGGGGCGAATGAGCAGTTGAGCATCGAGGGTGCGCTGTTTGGCGCGCACGGTAGAGACCGTGCTGGTGCTGCCCTCATAGCCGGGTTTTTCGGCTCGAACGGTGAAGACGCATCCCATGAGGAGGCAGACCTCAAACTCTCCATTGATATTGCTGCGGGCAATGGTTACTTCGGTATTGCAGTCGTTGGTAATGCGCACAACGGCATTCGGGATGTTGATCTGGTATTTATCTGCTTTTACGATGCCGTTGAGGGTGATGCAATTACTGGGCGAAAGCAGGATTTCTAAGGGCTTGTCGGTTTGCCCGGTAGCAGACGTTCTGAAGTTGAGTTCTTGTGTAAAATAGCCGCTTTTGCCCACTACCATAAGATAATCTTTATCTGGCAGCAGTTTCATTACACTTACGCCTTCGCGGTCGGTGGTCAGGTGGGGCGGTCCGAGTTCTTCATCGGGTTTGCGCACCATTTTTACGACGGCTTCTCCGCTGGTTTCATCGGTGCTGAGTACAAGGTCGTACAATTCGGCATTGTTGATCATGCCATCGGAGGAGCTCTCGTAGAGCCATAGCGAGGCGCCCAATAGCCGCCGGCTATTGCTGGCGTCGTATACGGTAGCTACCGCATCGCGTTTAACGGGCTGGTCGATTCCTTTGAAGCCTTCTCCGGCGATGGAAAACATATAGATGTCGTCTTTGCCAAAACCGCCGGTTCGGGAAGAACTAAAATACCCCCTTTTGCCATTGGGCAGGAGATTGAAGCCCAAATCGTCAAATTGAGAGTTGAAGGGAGGGCCCAGATTGGTGACGCTACCCCATCGCCGGCCCGCCATATTGATCATAAAAATATCGAATCCCCCCAGGCCGGTATGGCCGTCAGAAGCAAAGAATAGCGAGCCGCTTTCGTGCATAAACGGGAATGCTTCGTTGCGGGTAGTGTTTACTTCCGGCCCCAGGTTGATGGGTTGCGACCATTCATTGCCGCGCCATTCCACTACATACAAGTCCATGCCGCCAAACCCTCCTGCCATATTGGAAGCAAAAAAAAGCTTGTTCTCATCGGCCGAAAGGGCAGGGTGCATACAAGTGTACTCATCGCTGTTGAAGGGCAACTCCTTGACATTCTCCCAGTCGTACGGCCCTCTGCGGGCTTCGTAAATTTTAAGTCCTGACACGCCTTTAGAATCGGCTCTTCTTACGCCTCTTGCGCTGTTGGTACGCGTGAAAAAGATGCGATCGCCCTTGCGGCTAAAGGAAACGGGGCCTTCGTGGTAAGCAGAGTTGAGTTCGGAGGAAAAAGGTTGCGGTTTGCCGGGCATACCATTGGGATCGAGATCGGCGTAGAATATCTCGAAATAGGTTTCGCCTGTTCTGGGGTTTATGGGGCCATTCCGGTACTGGGATACATATACCAGGCCGGTTTCATAAAACACAGGACTAAACTCTACACTTTCGGTGTTGATACGGGTTGTATTGTATACCGTCACTTCGTTGTTGGTAGCCGTCGCCGGGCTGGCGGCAGCTCCATTTACCTGTGCAAAAGACAACAAACCACTCGTCGTCATCCCAAAAGTAACCAGTAGTAGGTTCCTCCACATAACTCAAGCCGTTTAGTACGAATACATCAAAAGAACCGGGGGCTCAATATTTCTGTGCCGCGAGATCGTCCGCCTATCGTATATCGGATCATCCCCTCCATGCTTCCGCTCGAATAAGAGCGCAATTCAGAAAGGGTATAATCGTAGCTCAAACCGAAGAGCAGGCTCTCTGTAATTTGTACGCCAAACAATAGCGACCCTGCCTCGCCTATGCCTGTTTCTTTAGATCCGCCCAAGCGATAGGATAAGCCGCCGTAAATTCGGTCGTCAAAGATAAAATTTACGTTCATGTCTCCGTCAAAAGGTGCGCCTTTGACGTATTTTAACAGCATCTGGGGTTGTATTTGTATTTTTTCGCCCACATTAACCAGTATACCGGCCATGAGATACATGTGTCGGATCTCGGTAGAGATAATGGCGCTTTCATCGGCCAGATCAATGTTATTCTCCAGCAAACGAGGCGAACTGAAGCCCACATAGAATATTTGATTGCTGTAATAAATACCTGCGCCAAAGTTGGGCACGTACTTACTTTGTATGCCGGTGGGTATGGCGCTGTCTTCGGTACGGGGCTGCGTTGATTCCAATTGGTCGAAATCGGTGCGTAATAAGCGCACCGAAGTAGATACGCCAATGCCCAAACGGCCGCCCACCCCAAGGTTAAAGCGATAGGTATAAGCCGCCTCGGCCGTAAGTCGGGAAGTAGCGCCAATGGTATGCCGCGACACAATGCCGCCTATGCCTACTCCCTTGCTGGTAAGGGGCGTGTTAAAACTCACCAATTGCGACTGAGGGGCGCCCTCTATACCCATCCACTGCTGTCGAGCCAGCACATAAAAGGTGGGCGTTTCCTGAGCGCCCGCATAAGCGGGGTTATAGCCCAGTTTATGGTACATAAAATGGGTAAATTGCTCGTCCTGCTGGCTGAAAGCCGAAACGGCTAAGCTGCAAAACAAGCTGATATAAATAAGTCGACGCATATTGACTAATTTCATCGGTTTGGAATTTAGGACAAGCCAATCGTTTTTGGCCTGCCCGCTTTATTTATCGCTGGATGAGCACATAACCCGATATGGGGTCGCTGCCATCTCCAAAGTCAATGACGAAGAAATAAGTATCCGCAGGCAGATCAACGCCATCGTAGATGCCATTCCAGTTGCTCTGGTAGGGGCGGGTAGAGCGGAATACCTCATCGCCCCAGCGGTTGAAAATGATCACTTCGCTGTTGGGGAAGCGGTCGGTATCCAGCAGGCAGGGTACTACGAAGTTGTCGTTGACGCCATCGTTGTTGGGGGTTATAATCGAAGGCGCTTTACACAGCGCTTCTTCCCCTATGAGCAGGAGTACGCTACCGTCTACAGGCTCGCAGCCTTCGCTCACAATCTGATAGGTGAAGGCTGCCTCCCCCACATAATTGGAAGGAGGGGTGTATACCGCCGTCGTATCGGTGGGGTAGGTAACGCTACCCCGGTTGGGCAGGCTTCCCGCAATTATGCTGCTGCCATTGGGCGTCTGGTCATTGCTGAGGGGGGTCAGGATTACAGGTTGCCCAAAGGGAATGCTCACGACATCTTGCACCGCTACCGGCGGAAGCTTGTACTCCACAATAACCGTATCCCGGGAGTCATTGCCGCACAACCCCTGGTCGATGGTCCAGACAAATACATTTAGGCCCGGTTGGAGGTTAGACACCGTTGTACTGGCGCTGTTGGGCGAGTTGATGGTTACGCCCGGGGTCGCCGACGACCAGGCGCCACTACTGCCATTGGTAGCCGGCTGAGCGCCCAGCAAAGCCGAAGGGTTTGAGCTGCACACAATTTGGTCGGCGCCGGCCCTCGGATTGGGGTCAGATACAATCACCCGTACCAGATCGGTGGTTACGCCGCAACTGCTGGTGACTTCCCAGGTAAAGGTGAATACATTGTCGGGCACTAAGCCTGTAATGATGGTGTTGGGGTTGGCGGGTTGCTGAATGACTACCCCAAACACTTCCTGCCCAAGGTCTTGCCG
>CAYOTJ010000024.1:0-3107 GCA_964406855.1 uncultured Saprospiraceae bacterium | reverse complement strand
GTTGATGCCCGTTGGAGGCGTAGCCGACAGGTTGACTACTTCATCTTCGCACACTAAAATATCATCGCCGCCAATCGCTTGTTCGGCAGCCGTGACATTGATGCTCACCTCGTCGAAGGAATAGTTCGCACAAGCGCCATTGGAGAGGGTCCACCGCAATACATAAGGGCCGCCGCCCAGCGCAATGCCATTGAGTATGGAGTTGGCCTGATCGGGGTTGGCAATGGTTACTCCCATTGGGTTGCCTGCCGAAATCAGCGACCACATGCCCGTGCCTACCGAAGGCGCCTGGGCACGCAGTTGGTACTGCCCCGAGCACACGACGGTGTCAAGGCCCGCAAAAGCGCTGTTGGGCGGAATAACGTCGAGCCGAACAGCGGTAGGCGCTGAGAGGGTAGAGACGCAGCCGTCGAGGTCGGTGCGGGCGTAAAAGTTGAAGGTACCTCCGGCGCTGAAGTTCTGGAAGTTGAAAAATTCAAAAGCGGCATTGCCGGTAGGCGACCCTAAGGGCGTAGCCGCGTCGGGGCCATACCAAGTATAGGTGGCCCCATTGATGACGCTCTGGTTGTCGATGTTGAGCAGCAGCACCGCATCGGGATCGCCGATACAGATTGGGCTGTTGCTGCCTACCAGCGGCGCATCCGGCCGGTCTTTTACCGTTACAGCTACGGATATGGTATCGGATATACAGCCATTGCGGGTGGCAAACACCCGGAACGGGCCATTGTGCAACGCTGGGCTGGCATTGGGAATAACCGGGTTGCTAAGCGAAGAAGAGAACCCGCTGGGCCCCGACCAGTTGTAGGTAGCGCCGGGGTAGAACGTAGCAGAGAGCGAGATAACGTCTCCTTCACAAACCGGGCTGTTGGTATTTACCATCAGTTGCGGTATGGCATTTACCACAATCATGCGCGGGCTTGAAGTAGGCGAAGCACAACCGTCGCGTACTGCGTAAACGGTATAATTGCCGCTATCGGTGAGGTCAACATTGGTTATTGTCAGCACATTGGTCGTTGTCGTCATTATATTGTTGCCGGGGGTCGACCAATAATAGGTTATCCCCGGACTGTTGTAGTTGGTGGTCGACAGCGTGATGGTTTCGCCCTCACAGAAGGAGGTACGCCCTGTAACCTCCACGGGTTGCGCCGGCTGGGCCGGCGTGAAATTGAGGTCAATCAGATGCGACTGTTGGCCCGAAGAACAGCCCTGGGCCGTGATGACTTCGAGGGTGTACAGGCCGGCATCGGCAGCATCGGCATTGGGGATGGTGAGCGTAGGCGAAGCCGCTATCTGCGACCCCATAAAAAACCAGCGATACAGATAGTTGCCGGGGTTGGCCGGGAAGACGCTGGAGGTAATAACGACATCTATGCCTTCGTCGGCACAGGCGGGCACATTGTCGCTGATACCGGTAATGGCTACGCTTTGCGCTACGTTTACATTTACCAGCGCTGTGTCTAAACATCCCGACTGACTGCGGACGATAAGTCGGTAGCTGCCCCCTTGGTTGGCTTGTATGTTGTTGATAACCGGCGAGGGCACGTTTGCGGTATACATATTGGGGCCCGTCCAGTCGTAGCTCGAATTCATGACCGATGAGCTCCCCTGAAGGCTTAGCGTACTTCCGGAACATACCGGACTGGGCATAGCCTGGGCGCCGGCTACCGGCTTGGGATTGACCACTACATTGCTGGGGTCCGACAGCTCTGACTCACAGCCGTTGGCAGTGACCGATAGCCGCCATCCTCCGGCCAGCGAGGCATTGGCGTAGGGAACGACGTAATTGGGCACGCTGGTCGTATACACCTGCATGCCAGGCGCCTGCCACTGGTAGGTACTAACGCCTGTAGTGGTGGTAAATACCCTGAGCTCGCTGCCTTCGCATACGGGGCCGTTATTGGTAAGCGCAGGTCGGGCCGGGCGGGGTTTTACGCCCACCAGCACCGAGTCGGGCAGCGAATGACAGGAGCCCCTGCTCACCACCAGCCTATAATAGCCCTGGTTGACCGCCGTCAGTGGGCCCACTGACGGGAACTGTTGGCTACTGGTCAGGTTAGGGCCGGTCCAGTTGTAGGTCGCACCCGCTACGGTTTGCGCGCCTAAGCTGATGGTCGCGCCGGCACAGGCTAAGGTATCGGTATACGTAACCGCTGCGATTGGGCGGGTAACCGTCATCACATTTACCGCCGTAGCAGGCGCTGAGGTACAACCATTGGCTTCTACCGTCAGGTAAAAACGGCGTGTGCCCAATGCATGCGGGCCGGGTATGATATACTCGGGCACGGTAGTGGTAGCCAATAAAATGCCATTGGGCGGCGTACCTTCGTACCAGTGGAACCTGACGTTGCTGCCCGTAGGCACCAGCGCAGTGGAAAGTACAATATTGTCTTCGCTACATACCGATGCGGCGGCGTTTAGCACAGGCGTTACCGGCAGGGTTTCGATATTGACAAATACAACCCCTTCTGCCGTACAACCGGTGAGGCCGCGTATCTCCACCCGGTAGGGGCCTTCGCTGGCTGCGCTGATGTTCGGGATGACGGGATTCTGCTGCGTGGAGACCAGTACGTTGGCCGGGTTAAACCAACGATAGGTATACACTACATTCCCCTGGGTCACGGGCGGGTTGGCAAACAGGAAGAGGGTGTCGCCTCCGCAAAGGCCGGAGTTGGCCGTTGGTTGGGGGCCTTCCGCGGCAATGGCCACAAAAGTCTGGCAGGTTGCCGAGTTACCCGAGAGGTCGGTGGCCGTGAGCGTCACATTCACCAACTGCCCGATCTGGGAGCAGGTGAAGGTGTTGGGTGATAAGCTCAGTCCTGCAATGCCGCAGTTGTCTTCGCTACCGGCGTCTACCTGCGCCGCGTCGACCACCTCTACCTGAAAGCCCGAAGGGTTGATGAACAAGGTAGTAGGCTGGCAGAGTACCGTAGGAGGCGTAGCATCCTGAACGGTAACGGTATAGGTACAGGTATCGCGGTTGCCGCGTTGGTCGGCGGCGATATAGCTTACCTGGGTAGCGCCCCGGTTAAAGGTAAGATTTTGTTGCAGCGTTGGCTGCGGGAAGGTCGTCACGGGCGTTACCGTGGCGCCGCTGGTATAAAACGACG
>CAYOTJ010000023.1:0-14950 GCA_964406855.1 uncultured Saprospiraceae bacterium | reverse complement strand
GCAGACATGACACAACACCCGCCGCCGCAGGCTTGCAGACTAACGATGTAGTTGCCTTCGTCGGCCAACTCCAGCAGCAAGCTGTCGCCGCCAACTACAGCCTGCCCGTTTACCCACCACTGGTAGGTAACCCCTGTCTGGGCAGGAGAGGTATTGATCAGCAGGGCCGTATCGCCGGGGGTGTACAAGGACCCCGAGCTATGTAGAGATGCCCTCAGCGGGCATCGCACTTCCACCTGAGCGCTGAAGGAAGCATCGCAGCCCGCCTCGGGGCTCAGGGCGTGCAGTCGCACCTCATAAGTTCCGGCCTGACTAAAGGTATAGCTCAGGTCAAAGCCGGTGAAGACCTGCCCTTCCACCTCCCATTCGTAGTTGCCTGAGGCATCACCTTGGTTGGTAAAACTAGCGACACTTCCCACCCAAAGCGTATCGGGGGCCAAAAAAGCAGCTGTAACGGATTGCGCGCAGGGCGGCATACACCCCCGACTGCTGAGCAGGCTCGCCCGGGGGCCATATACCGCCGCCTGCATACGGGCAGCCTGCCCGGCGCTGAACCGCCTCGCACAGCCATTGGGCGCATAATCCATAAAATTATCGTCGGGGTCGGGCGCATCCTCTGTCAGAGGGTTATTGGGGTCGGCAGCATTGACATCCGAGGAGCAGGAATTAGAAAAACCGCCCCCGAGGCAAGGGTTGAAGGGGTATACATTGGCCTCGGCATCCGGGGGCGTATCGCACACCCGGTCGCCGTCGGCTAAGCAGTCGTCGTTTTGGCAACCCTCGTGAAAGGTGTGCAGCAGGTTAAAATAATGCCCCAACTCGTGAACGGGGTTGACGAGGCGGGTACAGTCTTCAGTCCCCCAGTCGCGGGCTTCCAACACCAGCCCGTCGTTGGCCCTGCCATGATTAGCCGGGTAAGTCGACACCCCCGCCACCGCACAATCATAAGGCAGGCAGGAAGCACAGATGCTTCGCACCAGAAAAATATTGATGTACTGATCCGGTGGAAAAAGTACGCCCGCCAGCGCCTTGAGTTGTTCGTCCTGGGTACAAAGGTCAAAATCGGTAAGCGCAGCAACATGCCGCACAATGCCGGAGGTAACTCCACCAAGCGCATCGCGGGTGGCCAGACAAAACCCGATCCCGGTAGGCGTCCCGCCCTCCAGTCCGGGGCAGATGGGCCCACCTGCAAAAATGGCATTGATGGCCTGCAAGCCCGCCAATACCCGCCCATCGTCGGGATGGTCGACGCTGCCCGGTACATCCCCCGGCCCATGTACAATGTGGATGACTAAGGGCAAGGTCACAGGCGGCAGCATGGCGGTACCCCCCCGAGCGAGCAGGCCTTGTTCCTGAGCCGAACGATAGCCCGCCTCCCACTGCTCCTCCCGCCGGGCGCAATGCGGATCAGCCTGGCAACGATCCCGCTCCAAGGCCTCCCCACAATAACCCCCAAAAAATGCCTGCCCTGATGATAGACTGGGTAAGTATAAAATAAAAAACAAGATGTGGATGGCGGTACGCATGGGTAGATGTTATGGCTGTAAGATAGCCGCCAAGTTAGCTGTTTTTGTCCATCCCGTAAAGGATGAACAGCGCTCTGTGGCAGCGGGCCAGAGGCAATGGTGTAGTTGGGGCGTGCCCCCCGGCCCCTTGGCGCTTTTCCCTGGCGAAGGGCATTTTGCTAAGGGGGCCGGGGGTCGGGTGTTCCGCTCTTATGCGCTCGTGCCTCACGCATACCGCTGCACCCCCTCACGCGGCTCCGCAGCGGCATGGGGGCAAACCGGGCTTCGCAATGGTCAACGCCAACGAACCCAAACAGCAAGCGCCGATTTTTATTATCTTTGCGCCGCTGAAAACGATAAAAACCACAATTGCACCAAACGCCGCCAGGCTATGCAAAAGACCAAGCGAAAAATTGAAATTCTGGCTCCTGCCAAGAACCTTTACCAAGGTATGGCTGCCGTCAATGCAGGCGCAGACGCCGTATACATGGGCGCGCCCATGTTTGGCGCCCGCTCAAATGCCACCAACTCCATAGAAGACATCGCCGAAATGGTGCGGTATGCCCACCTCTTCAAGGCTAAGGTGTTGGTGACCCTCAACACCATCCTCTACGACAACGAAATTGAACCCTGCCGCCGCCTCATCCACGAGCTGTACGACATAGGCGTCGACGCCATCATCGTTCAGGATATGGCCATCTTGGAGATGGACCTGCCCCCCATCGTCATCCACGCCAGCACCCAGGCCAACAACCGCGATGCCGGCCATGTGAAATTTTTGGCCGATGCCGGCATAAAGCGCGTGGTATTGGCGCGCGAGCTCAACCTCGACCAAGTCCGCGAAATCCACGAAGCCGCCGATGTAGAACTCGAGTTTTTTGTCACCGGCGCCCTCTGCGTATCGTTCAGCGGCAACTGCTACATGAGCGTAGCCAATGGCGAGCGCTCGGCCAACCGGGGCTCCTGCGCCCAAAACTGCCGCCTGCCTTACCGCCTCATCGATGGCGCCGGCGAGACCCTCATCGAAAGCAGTCACCTGCTATCGATCAAAGACCTCGACCTCTCCGACGAGCTGCCCAACCTCATTGCAGCGGGCATATCCTCCTTCAAAATTGAGGGCCGCCTGAAAGACATCGTCTACGTCAAAAACAACACTTCCTACCTGCGCAAGCGGCTCGACGCCTTCTTAGAAGCTTACCCCGAACGATACGAAAAGGCCTCGTCGGGCCGTACCTTCTACAACTTTGAACCCGAACTGGGCCGCAGCTTCAACCGGGGTTATACCGACTACTTTGTCAACCACCGCCGCGAGAAGATTGGCTCCTGGGAAAGCCCCAAATCGAAAGGCCAGTACATCGGCAACCTGTTAGCCATCAAAGCCAACGGCTATCAGATCGAAAATTATGAGCTGCTCAACAACGGCGACGGCCTCTACTTCATCAACGAGCAGGGCGTAGCCGACGGCGCGCAGGTAAACATCATCGTCGGGGATGTGGTGGTACCCAACGAACTCAAGCCCCTGCCCATAGGCACGCCCATCTATCGCAACCTCGATGCGGAGTTCAACCGCATGATCGAAAACGAAAACAGCGCCGTCAGGAAAATTGGCGTAGCCATGCATTTCAGCGAAACCGAAACCGGCTTCCGCCTACAGGTAACCGACGAAGACGGCCATAGCTGCACCGCCGACCTCGATACGCCCAAAGAGCCGGCTAAAAACGCCGAGGGGCTAATGGAGAACATCAAAAAGAACTTGGCCAAAACCGGCAATACCCCCTTTGCTGCCGACGAAATAACGCTGGATATTTCAGCGCCCTGGTTCCTGCCCATCTCCAAAATCAACGAAATCCGGCGCATAGCCCTGGAGCAATTGGCCGAAACGCGCATCCGCGACTATGTGCGCGAGGAGCGCCCCGTTGTAAAAACCGACCATCCTTATCCGGTAAAATCCCTCGATTTTACCTACAACGTAGCCAATAAGATGGCCCGCAAATTCTACCAGCGCCACGGCGTTGAAGAAATAGAAAAGGCTTTCGAGCTACAGTGGGACCCCGGCAAATCGAGGGTGATGGTCACCAAATACTGTGTCAAGTACGAACTGGGGAAATGCCCCCGCTTCCAGCGCAGCACCATGGGCGAAAAATTAGCCGAACCCCTCACCCTCAAACATGGCGAGGTAGAGTACAAGCTCAAGTTCAACTGCAAACCCTGCGAGATGGAAATTTGGGAGAAAGACGCCGAGTTTGAAATTGAAGAGGATGTGTTTTAGATCTATGGTCTGAGAACTATAACCACAACATGCCTACACACAAAACCTGCCGGTGTAAACTATAAAAGCGGCTATTGGTGATAACGAACTTGCATTATTGAGCGTTATGAGTGTATATTTGTACTACAGCCGTGTTATAACCACACTTAATTCATTATGATTATTGATGCGCCAGATATGATGGTACGTATGCCCGCCTTTATCTCCCGTTCCATCGAAGAGACAGGCTATGACCATCATAAAGGAGTGGCACTACCTCCTTCTACCATTGAAATGCTCAAAGAGCTTATCCAAGTCGTAGATAAACGAACGGCAATGGCTAAGCGCATGCGTCGGTCGGAAGCGGTAGCTACATGGAAGATCATAAAGCCTGCCATTCAAGGGTTTCTTCATGAGCAGGCTGCTTTTGAAGACCGGTTCAAGGATACAATATCTATCGATGAAAGTATTGATGTATTGCGTTCCTTCTTTCTTGCAGTGCAGTATTATATAGCTGAAATAGGTTATACCGCCACCAATCGTAAAATTGATGATGATGACCTTGATGCTTTTTTATTAAATGCATTTTCTCAGATGAATTCCTCTGACCGAAGCGAGCATGTGGCTGGTAAGAACGCCCTTATGACCTTGTTCAATGATTAAACGCTTAATCATATATGCCTTATAAAAGCGCTCAACATCCTGATTTTGCAAAAGATGTACATAAACTAACAAAGAAAAATAAACCCTTAAAGCAAGTCTTGAAAGCTCAGGTATTAGCTATTTTGGATAATCCGGCCCTAGCAGAGCCTTATACTGGAAATTTGCTCGGCTTATCTAAGGTTGCTTTTGGAAAGGGTCCTGAGTATAGAATTATTATAGCCCGTTATGCCTGTTGCGAGCAACGTGACGGAACCTGCCTCTATGGTGATGATTCAGACATCGTATGTGAGGGATTCATTGATTTTATCCGGGTAATGTCGCGAGAAGATGCCAATAACTTTTATAAGAAGAGCATAAGTTATATTGAGCAGTTGCTTCGTTAAATCAATTGTTGATTCCATGAATATATAGGATTCAGGTCCGATAAGCCTAGGGTTTCCTACATCAAGGATAGCGCTAGTCAGTTTGTACCGTTCCGCGCCAACACAGGGCAGTCGGCCCGCGCAAGCTGCCTGGAAGGTGGCCGACGACAGGAGGCCAGCCCTTGCCCCGTGGAATAGCGAAGCGTATATTCCACGGGGCAAGGGCCGACCGCAAGGGAGCCTGGAAGGGAGCGACCCCGGCGGCCCCGGGGACTCCGCTAATTGACAGCATTAGGGTATGGGGGCCGCCGGGGATGCGCCCAAAGGAATAATGGTATGGCTAAGGATGGGGCTTACCCGCGTTTATCGGCGGTTTGTTCGAGCAGGAAGCTGACGGCTTCGAGGCCGGGCAGGCTGTCGGCGCGCATGTACTGCTCAACGACGAGGCGGTAGGCGCCGGTTTGGTTGAAGTAGGCGCCTTGCTGTATGGGGATGAGGAGCTCGCAGCGGCGGCTGTTGCAGTCGCCGAGCCATTGGCCGGCTTTGTCGCCGAGTTCGAGGGATACTTGCTCGGAGATGCGCTGCCCGTTGGGGAAGGTAGTGTGCAGGCGCACGTAGAGGTTTTGGTAGGGGAAGGCGGTGCTGTGGTTGAGGCGGAGGTAGAGGTTGTAGATGCGCTGAGAGTCGGGCACTTCAAAGTCGTAGGCAAGGGTGTCGGCGTAGGTCCAGCCCTGCTCAGGATCGAGCTCGTAGGTTTTTTTGTACGTATAGCCGGGGCCGCAGGCAGTAAGCAGGGCCAGCAGCAGGGCGGCTGGGAGTATGCGCAGTATGGTAGTGCTCATGAGCGGTTAGTTGCGAGGAGTTGTTCTTTTAAATTCGCGCAGGTTGGTGGCGATACTGAGTTGATTGACGCCTCCGCCTATGTGGAAGTTGGTGCGGCCAAAGTCGAGGCGAAAGCGATTGATTTTAATGCCCAGACCGAAGGTAAAGCCGGCAAAACTGCGGTAGTCGGCTTCGGAAAGTTCCTGGCGCAGCAGGTGGCTGTAGCCGGCGCGAAGGCGGAAGTTGTCGCGGGCGCCCAGCAGCAGCTCGGCGTTGAAGACGAAATGGCGGAAGAAGTTGTCGAGCCAGATGCTGGAGCGGGAACGCTCGGTGGGGGTATCGTTGAGGAGGAAGTTGTCTTCTTTGGCGTTGGGATCGTCGTAGAGGATGTTCCACCGATCGAGGAAGCGATAGATGACGGAAAAGCGCAGGGGGAGGTGCTTGAGGCGGCGCGCGATGCCTGCCTGCATCTCGAAGGGCAGGGGCTCGGCGTTGCCGGGGGCATAGGCGGTGAGCTGGCCGCCCATATTGCGCAGCACTAAGGTAGCGGAAAAGCGGGAGGCGGTATCTTCGTAGAGCAGGGCGAGGTCGCCGACGAGGCCCGCCGATCGGTAGGTTTCGAGTTGTGAGGATACGAAGCGCAGGTTGGCGCCCGCCGAGATGCGCTCATAAATCTGACGGCCTGCGCCCACGGTAAAGGCATATTCGTTGGCGGAAAAGGTTCCTTCTACTTCGCCGAACTCGTTGGTGAGGTCAAAGTCGCCATAGTCGGCATATTGGATGCCGGCGTGGAAGGTGGTTTTCCAGCGGGGCTGGTGCAGGGCCATAGCGGCGTAGCCGTGTTGCACGCCGGCGAGGTGGAAGGCGTGGCTAAACGACAGTTGCTGGTGCATGGCGGCATTGAGCAGGGCGGGGTTGCCGGAGGCGAGGTTGACGTCGTCGTCGGCCACGGCAATGTGGGCCGCGCCCAAGGCGGCTACCCGGGCCGAAGGCGAGAGGTTGAGGAACTCGTAGGCGAAGAGGCCTCCGACCTGCGCCTGCGCGGCTGATGAGATCAGGCCCCAAGCGAGGGCATTGAAGAGTAGTCGTTTTAGCATGGAGGAGGGGGTATAATTAATTGCCGCCGCCATCATCGGCGGAGGCGCCTTCGGCCTGCCAGGTCGTGCGGCATTTGCCCGAGTCGCAGTCCATGGTGCGGATGTGGGCGCCGCTTTCGTCGTATAGCTTGAGCTCGCCATGTTCGAAGTCGCCATCTTTGAAGGTACCTTCTGTTTGGAGCTTGCCATTGGGGTAGTACTGGCGGAAGGGGCCATTTTCGTCGTTGTCCCGGAAAGTGACCTCTTCGGCCAACTGGCCGTCGGGGTAATAGGTTTTCCAGACGCCTTCCATCGTGTTATTGACGTATTTACCTTCCTGTAGCAGTTTTCCATTTTCGTGGTATTCGCGGTAGGGGCCGGAAAAGACGCCGCGGCGGTAGGTTTCTACAATTTGGGTATCGCCGGATGCATAATAGATGATGCGGAGGCCTTCGAGGCTGTCGGCTTCGTAGTAGGCTTCTTCCACGAGGCGGCCTTCGGGGCTTATCTTGGCGTAGAGGCCCTGACGCATTTTGTTGTCTTTGCGGCGCTGTATGCGTTCTTTATAGCCGTATTCGTCGGTGGTTTCCACTACTTCCAACAGGGCGTCCTGCTTGGCGCCCGAGCAGGCGGTGAAGAGGCCGGACGCAAGCGCGCCTCCAAGGCCGGCGATAATCAGCCATTTGCGCGAGAATGGGTATGCCATAGACGGTAAATTGTTTTGATCGTTTTTCAGCACGCAAAACTAAGCAATAAACGCCCAGCTATGGGGCAAATTGTACTGTTAAAAACAAAAGCCCGGACGACGCGAGGTCATCCGGGCTCAATACTTTTGCTTTATGTTTAGGTTTTATGGCCGCACTTTGTCCATCGGCATATAAACCACTAAGTGCTGGTTGGCTACCACCTCTGCTTTGTTGAGGCCGTTCCAGCGCATGATATCTTCTACCGAGCAGCGGAAGAGCAGGGCCAGGGTATGGATGCGGTCGCCGGGTACGGCTACGTAAGTGCTCTTTACGCGGTTGGAGGGCAGCGATTCCTCGCCTTGGCGGTGGCTGTATCGGGCCATAAAGTCGCCGGCGACGCGCGCAGGCACTACTACATAGTGCCCCTGCTCGCTGCGGGGTACCACGCCCGTGAGGAAACCGGGGTTGAGGGCGCGCAGCGTCTGGTGGCCTACGCCAATGGCGCGGGCTACGGCCGCGAGGCTGAGCGTATTGTACACGCGGAATGCGCGGGTATTCTGGCGGTCAAAGTCGGGGAAGTTGGGCTGTATGCCGTGCATGCTGTGGAAGTTGACCAAGTATGCGGCGGCTAAGAAGGCGGGCACATATTTCTGCGACTCGGTGGGCAGGTAGCGGCGCACTTCCCAGTAGTCGGCGCAGCCGGCGCGCCGAACGGCCTGCTGCACGCGGCCGGGGCCTGCGTTGTAGGCAGCCAGCACTAAACCCCAGTCGCCAAACTGTTGGTATAAGTTGGCCAGCATCTTCACGGCAGCTTCCGTTGCCTCATAGGTGTTGAGGCGCTCGTCGATCTGCCCATCCTGCTGCAAGCCGTAGCGACGAGCGGTAGCGGGCACAAATTGCCACAGACCCGATGCACCCTTATGCGATGTTACGCGGGTTTGGAGGCCCGACTCTACCAGCGGCAGGTACTTCAGGGCGTCGGGCAGGTTGTACAGCCGGAGGTAGTGCTCGAATACAGAAAAGTAAATGGAAGTACGGCCGAGGAGTTGCTCCGTCTCGCGAACGCCGTCTACGACGTGCCGACGAATGTAAGAACGCACTTCGGGCGTGTAGCGAAAACTGAAGGGGATGTCGAGACTATAAAGGCGCTCGGTAAGCGCAGCCTCGGACAGGTTGTCCGATGTGGAAAAATCAGCGGATTTTTCGGTACGGGTGCTTGGGGCAGTTGCATGGACATTGGACGAAAAGCACATAAATGCGCCCATGACCAAAATCGTAGTTAAACGGTTCATCAATCTTTTTTTTGTTCATGGGGGCCATCAAAAACGACCGAATGGGCTGGGCCCGAACTCCGTTTAAGCATGGCTTTTGACTGGGGCCGGCGGCTGAAAAATGACCGCCGAAAAAGCCAGTCCATTCATGGGATTAACCAAATACGCCGCAAAGTTAACCCCATCTTATCAGATTGTCAACCTTTTATGCAAAATGCCCCCCTAAGCGACCTTTTATTCGGAAATACCGTCATGCGTATCTTGGGCAACAACACCCCCCATTTTGGGGGTATTGCCGGGGGTTGTCAACAAACCGCCAACGATAATATTTGGCTCATTCGGAGCAGGCGAAATTTTATAATGGTCAAACTTTAACATTTTTTCTACTTTGATAAAATGTTAAGAAAGTGTTAAAGTTTTTTCGCTAAGCTCAAAAAAGGGGCCGGCCCTCAATTGGACCGGCCCGGTGTAATCCCATTCCACTGGTGATACACCAAAGTATAATGGAGCACTATAAACTTGTATAAAGGCGGGTTGGGCGCTACTCTAAGATCACCATTTTTTTGGTGGCGGCATACTTGTCGGTAGCCAGTTGGTAGTAGAGCAACCCGCGCGCGGCTACGTCGGCGGCATCAACCATGATCTGGTTGTAGCCGGCTACGAAGTATTTGCGGTACCGGAGTACGGTTTTTCCCTGGGTGTCGAAGATGGAGAAGGTAATCTCCGCCGCTTCGGGCAGGTAAAACCCAATGATGGTTTGGTCGCCAAAGGGGTTGGGCCGGTTTTGCTCTAATTCAAAAGCCTGCTTTTGCCCCTGCGGGGTATCGAATACTAAGCCCAAAGCCATGATTTCGAGGTCTTCGCCATAGGCCTCGGCCCGGGTGATGCGCGAGGTGATGCCGGTAGCTTCGCTAAGCCTGCCATCGGCTAAGGCTTCCATGCGCAGGATGACGAAGTCGGCGTCGTCGTTGCCTTCTGCATGGCCGGCGGGCGCGTTCCAGCTCAGGGTGAGTATCCCCTGGTCGGCCCGCGCACTGCTGAGGTGCTCTTCCCGCGCCAGCCCCCATTCAATGTCCGTCAGGCGAAGCAGGTCAACGTCAAATTGGAACGTAAACTGCATCCCTTCTATCCAGGCCTGGGCTTCGGCCGCCGACAGGCGCAACTCCACCTGATCGCCGGCCTTGAAGACCTGATCCTGGGTGCGCAGATAATAGGTATTGCCGGAGCTGCGCTCGGTGATGCCATCCTGGGCGTTGGTGGCGGCGCTGCCATTGACGTCGCCTACTTTTACGGCTACAAAATGGCCGTTGTTGTAATCGCTTTCGAGCTCGGGGATGTTGATGGCCTCCGGGAATGGCTCCAGCCACGGATTGGCCGGGTCCGGGAACTCGAAGTTTTGCCAGACGAACCGCCAACTGGTATTGTTGGGGAAAGTATCGGAGATGCCCAATACCATCCGGCGCATGTTTACTAAGTCGAGGGTCGTCACCGAGCTGCTGTGGTTTACGTCGGCGGCGATGATGCGATAGGGCGATCCCAGGGCTTGTATGCCCAGAATGTGCTTGGCTGTCATCACGATGTCGAGGGTAGTGATGCCGTTCTGCCAGTCCTGGCCGCTGGCCGGGCGCACTAAGTAGTGGGCTCCGGTTTGGGCGTCAAAATGGTAAAGGCCGTCGACGCCAGTCATCATCATCATGGTGTCCATGTCGTCGGCCGGGTAAACGGCTACGTTGGCTACGGGGTTGCCCGACTCGGTCTGGATGATGCCGGATATTTCGCCCATCACGGGGCCGGTCGGGGGCGCTACGGTACAAAAACCGCCATTGTCCTGCACGGTGAGGGTAGCGTCGCAGAAGCTGTAGTTGGGGCCGCCTACGGCGCCGCCGGGCTGCACGGCATAGGGGTTGAAGGCCGAATCCCAGGTGTAGATGCGCACGGGCACGGGGCCGATGTCGTCGCAGGTCACTACCAGCGCCGGATGGTTAGGGGCGGGCACGTCGAGGCCTGCCAGCACGTCGGCTGTTTTATGTACGGTATAGCGCAGCGGGCCGGTACAGTCGGGGCCGGGGCTTGTAACAAAGTTCTGCACGTTTACCGGAGCTGCGGCCCGGTCGATGAAACCGTCGCCGTCGGCGTCGGTATTGGGGGGCTGCGGCATCAGGGCAATGACTAAGCCCGTGGCGCAAAAGGCGCTGGGCACGCCGCAGTCGATGATTTCAAAGTTGATGAGCGCCTGTTGGCTGTTGCCGCAGAAGTCGCGCACTTGCACCCGGAAGCGGTGCGCGCCCAACGGGTAGGTTCCCCGGAGCTGGTAGTTGGGGAAGGTTCCACTGAGTACCTGGCCCGTGACGACGCCATCGTAGCTGCCATTGGCCTGGAGGTCAATTTCGACGGTGATGCTGGGCGGATTGGCCTGGCAGTCGTCGGTTACGGCGAAGGGGATGGTAACGAGGCTGTTACAGGTGGTGTTGTCCTGGGCGCAGAAAGGCGCCGGATCGTCTACAATCACCTGAGGCCCGGCGGTATCGGTTACTTTTATCACCTGGGTGTACTTCCAGTAGCCCGTGCTGGCGGTGGTCTGCCAGTAGCCTGCCGGGTTGGTTTGGCCATTGCAGGCTGTGCCGCGCACGCCCGCTAAGGGGGCGTTGTTGGCGTGGTTGTTGTCGATGTCGATGTAGGCGGCGCCATTGGCCCTCCGGATGACCCATACGTCGGCTTCGCCGGTAGTGCCGTTGCAGTCGGGGTCACGGCTCACATCTATGGCGCTGGTATTGCCATCGTACTCGCACCAGTTGATGACGCTGTAGGTGCGGAAGATTTTATAACAAACGCCCCCGGCCTCGGGCACCTCAAAGCGCTGGTCGGTATGGCTGATGGCCAGCATATCGCAGCCAAAGTTGCGCACAAAGAGGGTGTCGGCTACGCCGGCGGCGCAGTCGCCCTGCACGTCGCGCGGGAACTTGATTTCGTATTCCGTGCGCCCGGTGATGGTGATGAGCTGCTGGCATACGCTGGAGGTATTGCCGGCGGCATCAAGCCCCTGAAAGCGCCGCAAGATGGTACCCGTGCCGCAGTTGTCGCGGTTGATGACGGGCACCAGTTCCAAAACGGTGGGCTGCGAGCAGTCGTCGATGAGCTCTGCCGTTCCAAACAGCGCCTGCAACTGCTGCAAGCTGTCTTCTACAAACAGCAGCGGCAGCGTGCCGCAGGAGATGATCACAGGCGCCGGCGCCACGCAAATGGGCGGGGTGTTGTCGATGACCCTGATGTTGGTGGTGCAGGTGTTGGTGTTGCCGCTGGCATCCGTCACGCGGAGCTGCACCATCACCATCTGGCCCACTTCGCAGCAGTATACGTTCACAGAGGGCCCCCAGGCCGTAAAAGCCGAAGGTACGGTAGCGCAGGTAGCGGGGTTAAAGCCCAGCATACGGCGCACTTCCAAGGTCACGGGGCCGCAGTTGTCGCTGCTGCCTTCGTCTACATCCTGGGCGCGGATGAGGCCGATGCCGTTGCCGCCCAAAGAAACCGTGAGGTCGTCGTCGCAGATGGCCGTCGGGGGCGCCAGGTCGGCCACCACAAACGGGCAACTTACCGTGGTCACATTGCTACAGGCATCCGTGACGGTATAGCGGAACCAGTGCCGGCCCACCGGAATGTTATTGACGATGCGGCTTTGCGCGTTGGCCGGCAGCGTAGCCAGCACCACTAAGCTGGTATCAAAACCAATAACCGTCCCAAAGGGGTTGGTGATGGGCGTAATGCGGTTGCTCGTCACCTCCGTGAGCACCGTAAAGCTGGAGCAGTTGTCGGCTGCCTGAGGCAGCGGCGCCGTAATGGATGCCGCGCACAGGTTGGATACCGTCGAATAGCGCAGGGTGTCGGGCAGGCCGTTTTGGTCGGCATCGGGAGCCGAGCAGCTCACCTGCGGAGGCGTCAGGTCGGCAATGCGAATGATCTGATCGTGCGTAACAATGGGCCCCGCCTGGCAGTTGTCGAACACCACCCAGCGCCGCACAAACTGCCGGGTACCCTCGCATACCTGAGCGGAGGGCAGGTCGGAGTAGGTGGCCAAGATGTTGCAGAATACCGGATTTACTTCATGTACCCCAAATGCGCTCACCACCAGCGGAAAACCCGTCTGCGAAGGATGCGGGTTGCCGTTGGCCAGCTCTTCATAGGCTACGTCGCACGACAGGATAAGGGTGCGGGGCGGCAGCACCACATTTTGCAGCGCAATGGGCGGCAGACTGATCTGTTGCACGCACTGCGCGGTGTTGTTGGCCTGGTCGCGCACGGTGAAAGTGCGCGTGATATTGGCCGAGCCGCAAAGGGCGTTGTTCGTAATCTGATCGGTAAAGGTGAGCTGCGGATTGAGCATACAGGCATCGACGACGGTAGGCGTGCCCAACCATTGCAAACTGGCGGGATTGTTGGCCAACTCCGCCGCGCTGTTGCAGTAAATGGGCAGCCCCAACGGGGCCGTGACGGGCGTGTAGCCATTCACTAAGCCGTTGTTTTCACTGTATACCGCATATTGGTAGGAGCCCGTGCGGTTGCCCTCATAAGAGGTCGTGAGCAGGGTGTAGCTCATGCCGGCCATGAGCATAACGGTAAAGCGCGCCACATTGGGCTGATTGTTGTAGTAGCCCAAGCCAGGCTGTATGCGCAGCGAGGCCCCCACTAAGTTTTGACAAGGCCCGCCAAATGGATTGAAGGTCGTCTGGTAAAGGCCAAAGGCCCCTCCGCCCGGAAAGTTGGATACAATCTCAAAAGTATAAATATCGGTAGCCGATACCGTGATGGTCTGGAGGTTGTAGAAGTGCAGCCCGCTCATAGGCGCTACGGCATTGGTATAGCAGGCAAAGTTGGAGGGTATGAACGTAGGCTGGGCATTCGTGAGGTTGCCGTTGATGAGCTGCACCTGGTTGTTCACAAAGGCCTGGTTGGTTTGTGCCGGGCAGGTGATGGTAGGCGCTGAAATATCGAAAATGCGGATGGTACCGGCGCCGACAAACATGCCGCCCACCGACATGACCTGCACATTGAGCGTTTGGTTGGAGTACTGGCCCGTAACCAAGTTGCCAATGGGCTGCCCCTGCGGACTAAAAACCGTTACAATAAAGTCGTTGATACAAGGGTAGTTGCCCTCCATCACCATATCGGGGGTGATGAGCGCCTGGCAGTTGAGGCCCAGCGTGACGTTGATCTGCGCATTGACGGCCGTATTGGGCTGGGGCGGCACCACCACCTGCTTGCTCACCGTAACGCTGCAACCGGGGTCGGCCGTACTGCCCGGAGTACCCGCGCCGGCATCGAAAGTATACCGCACCGTATGCGTGCCTACCCCCAGGGTTTGGGGGTTGAAAATAGTAGCCGGCGCATTGTTGATCGTAAATGAGCCCGTACCCTGGGCGCCGTTGTTGTTGGCGGCCAGCACCACCGGCAGGCTGGTCAGGCAAAGCGTATCGGGCAGGCCCGTAATCTGCACATTGGGGTAGTAGCAGGTGTTGCTCACCGTCAGGGTAACGGCCCCATCCGTAGCCGAGAGGCTGAACCCCTGACCCGTCACATGCCGCCCCGAGAGCTGATACCGCCCCGGGCTCACCTCCACAAAGGCGGCGCCCACAGCCACCGGCACAGGCGCGGCAGGCGGCGGCGCGCTATTGGCCGCAAAAAAGCCGGTCGTAGCGCTCACCGTCCAGGTAGCGCCCGCCGGGCCGGTAATGGTGACGATCTCACTAAACTGCCCATTGGATAGGGTCGTTGCATTGTTCAGGCAGTTGCAACTCGCAGGCGCGCCCGGCGCCGCTCCCAGAAAAATGGACTGGGCGCCGGCTCCCCATGCGCCTGCGCATAGCGCCAGCGCCAGCATCAGTCGGCGCGCTGTTGCCGCCGTCTTTGGGATCGCTTTCCACATGATTGACATTTTTTGGGGCGAAGGCGCCTTGAGCCGCCATCCGCCGGGATGATTCGATTTCATTGCTCCACGTAGTTATTGTGTTCCATTAACCTTATTACACGGGTGTAGGCAAAGCCCGCCCACCCCCTTGCCGGCGCGCTCAGCGCCGAAAGGGGGCAATGTCCGCACAAACGCCCTCGCCGGGCGCCCGCCGCATTGCACTTGTGGAATTGGCTTATCAGGGGGTATTCAAAGAGCGTGCCAAAAATGAAAAACCGCGTAAACATCGGTTGCTTTGAGGGGCCTCCCCCGCATAACATTCTCCTCCGTTGACAGCCTGCGCGGGGTCGCTACGCTGCGGGGCTCGCTCGTCGCTCGGCCGGCGCCCTTTGAGGGGCGCCGTCTGGCGGCCGGAGGC
>CAYOTJ010000022.1:9515-15159 GCA_964406855.1 uncultured Saprospiraceae bacterium | reverse complement strand
GCTGGGGGCGGGGCGTTACCGTCCCGATCTCAATAAACCCAAACCCCAGCGCTTGCATGGCCTCAAAATAGCGACCGTCTTTATCGAAGCCGGCGGCTAAACCCACTGCATTCGGAAAGCGGAGCCCAATGAGTTCACGGGCAGCTCCAGCAGGGCGGGCTGCGTATCGACTGCGCAATAAGGCGCCCAATATGGGCGTCGCTAACGCCAATTGCAGCAGCGCTACCGTCAGTTGATGCGCCCGCTCGGGGCTAAGCCAAAACAATATGGGTTTGAGTAAGATTCGGTACACCCGCTACCTCCTTTTGGCGTGCAAGGTAAGCAGCGGCGCTTGAAAAGGAAAGTCCTAAAAATAAAAAAGCCGGGCGGCCTGCGCCCAGCCATAATCATAATCCCAAAAACTATTCTTAAGTAAAACTTGCGAAGTTATCGACAGCAACAATGAATTACTGCTATCACAACGCAAATTTAAGACTATTTTTCACATCCGCACAAGAAAAAACAAAAAATTAACAATGCAGATGCAAAGAAAAAGCGCCCGGATGACATCTTTAGGCGTTCTTTCTTCTTGTTTGCAGTTCTGCAAGCCCGCAGGCCTGTCATTAACGGATATTTTTGCACCCGCCAGCTCCATCCGGGCCGATACGGTTACTCCCCTTTTACAATCAGTTTCAGCTCGTCGAGCTGCTCTCCGGCGATTGCGGAAGGCGCGTCTATCATCATATCCCTTCCTTGGTTGTTCTTGGGGAAGGCGATGAAATCGCGGATGGAGTTTTGGCCGTTCATCACCGAACACAGGCGGTCGAAACCAAAGGCAATACCGCCGTGGGGCGGAGCGCCATATTCAAAAGCGCCCAGCAGAAAGCCAAACTGCGCCTCGGCCTGCTCGGGCGTAAAGCCCAGCAGCGTGAAGTTTTTCTGTTGCAGCTCGCGATCATGGATACGGATGGAGCCGCCCCCGATCTCAACGCCATTGAGCACCAGGTCATAGGCATCGGCGCGTAGGGCCTTCAGGGTTTCGTGGTCGCCGCTCATCATGCGCTCCATGTCGGCGCGCTTAGGCGATGTGAAGGGGTGGTGCATGGCGTAAAAGCGTTGGGTGTCTTCGTCCCACTCCAGCAACGGGAAGTCGAGTACCCAAAGGGGTTTAAAATCCCCGGGCTTCATGAGGCCTAAGCGGCGGCCCATTTCCAAGCGCAGCTCGCCGGTTTGTTTGCGGGTTTTTTCTGCTTCGCCGGCCAGAATGAACAGCATATCGCCAGGCTTTGCCCCTAAGCGTTCGGCCCAGGCGCGCAGATCGGCCTCACTGTAAAACTTGTCGACGCTCGACTTCAGCGATCCGTCGGTATTGTATTTCACGTATACCAAGCCCTTGGCGCCAATCTGGGGGCGCTTCACCCATTCAGTGATCTCGTCAATTTGCTTGCGCGTAAACTCCGACTGTCCCTCTGCGCAGATGCCCAGTACCAGCTCGGCGGCGTCGAATACGGGGAATCCCTTACCCTGCGCGAGATCGGTGAGGTCAATGAGCTCCATACCAAAGCGCAGGTCCGGTTTGTCGGAGCCATAGCGGGTCATGGCCTCATCGTAGTTCATGCGCGGGAAGTCGCCGAGTTCGATATCCAAGGTTGTGCGGAACAAATGGCGGGTGAGGCCCTCAAAAGTCTGAAGAATATCTTCCTGGGTCACAAAGGCCATCTCGCAGTCGATCTGGGTAAACTCCGGCTGCCGGTCGGCGCGCAGGTCTTCATCGCGGAAACACTTCACGATCTGGAAGTAGCGGTCGTAACCGGCCACCATCAGGATTTGCTTAAAGGTCTGGGGGCTCTGCGGCAGGGCGTAAAACTGTCCTGCATTCATGCGACTGGGCACTACGAAGTCGCGGGCGCCCTCAGGGGTACTCTTGATGAGGAAGGGCGTCTCCACTTCCACAAAATGCTGGCCGGCTAAATATTTGCGGGTTTCCAAAGCTAAGTTGCTGCGGAAAATGATGTTGCGTTGCAGGGGTGGGCGGCGCAGGTCGAGGTAGCGGTACTTCATGCGCAGATCGTCGCCGCCGTCGCTTTCTTCTTCAATGGTGAAGGGCGGCACCTTGGCCGTGTTGAGGATGGTAAATTCCTTTACTTCGATCTCGATATCGCCGGTAGCCCGGTTGGCGTTTTTATTGGTGCGTTCGCGTACGATACCTGTTGCCGCAATGACGTACTCGCGACCCAGTTTGCGGGCACGCTCGCACAAAGCTGCGTCATCTTCGGTATCGAAAACGAGCTGAGTAATGCCGTAGCGGTCGCGCAGGTCTACGAAAGTCATGCCGCCAAAGTCGCGACTCACCTGCACCCATCCGCTGAGGCGCACTTCTTTGCCAATATCAGCGATGCGGAGCTCGCCACAGGTATGCGTACGATACATAGTTCGATTAATTTAGCGTCAATTTGTTTTCAAATAAACGGCCACAAAAGTAAGGTTTTTTTCCTTATTTTACGGCTAACAAATAGCATATGCCACTAAAGTCGCCACCGATGTGCAATACCCTTAGGCGCGGGTTCTACGCCCGCTTTTTTGCCTGGATATATGCCCCCTTTATGGCTCGTTTCGAGCGCGATTTTCTGGGCGGTCGCCGTCGGCAATTACTACGGAGGCTACCTTTTTTGGAAGGCATTTACATCCTGGCAGAAGCGAACGAACCAGCTTGAGCTAATTTCCTACTTTTGCGCCATGAATCGCAATGCAAATCAAAACCCCGGGGAGCAATGGATCATCTGGGGGTCGCTTATATTTTTGATGCTGGTTTGGGGTAGCACCTTCATCCTCGTAAAGCGGGGATTAGAAACCTTTAGACCTGCGCAGGTAGCTTCGCTGCGCATCACGGCGGCGGCAATACCTATGTTCTTCTGGGGGTTGCGCCATGCCCGGCTTGTACCCGCAGTTAAGCTGCCCTACCTCTTTGTGTCGGCTATGCTGAGCATGTTTGTGCCTGCCTTTTTATTTGCCAACGCACAAACCCAGATGAATAGTTCCATGGCGGGCGTGCTCAATGCGCTTACGCCGGCCATGACCTTTATCATTGGCGTGGCGTTTTTTGCACAGCCTGCCAGTTGGATGAAGGTTTTGGGGCTATTCATCGGCTTTGTGGGGTCGGCTACCCTCATCCTCGTGAATGCCGATGGCAAGCTATCGCTGAACGCTTACGGTTTTTTTGTGGTAGGCGCCACAATATGCTACGGCGCCAATGTCAACATCGTCAAGCACTACCTGCACGACATTAAGCCCATACACCTCACCACCATTACGCTGATGATGGCGGGTATACCGGCTGCCATTTATCTTTTTTCGACCAACTGGCTGGAATTGGGCCTGGCATCGGAAATGTCGAAGCGCTCACTGCTGGCGGTGGTTACGCTGGGGCTCATGGGCACGGCGCTTGCCCAAACCGTCTTCAACCGGATGCTTAGCCATACTTCGGCGCTTTTTGCCAGCTCCATCACCTATTTTATCCCCATTGTAGCCGTCATGTGGGGCGTTTGGGATGGCGAAGTGATGTCGGTTTTTCACTATGCCGGCATGGCGCTCGTCATTGGGGGCATTGTCATTCTCAATCGCTTTGGCTAAAAAGCAGTGGCGGGGTTGGATAGAAATGCCTATCTTGCCACAGAAAATTACCAAGTTTTAATGCTACGCTGCTATGAAAACCAGATGGTCAATCCCTGCGCTGCTTTGGATAGCAGCCCTGTTGCCGGTTAATCTTTTCGCTCAGATCGCCTATGTTGACGCCGATGCTACCGGCCTCAACGATGGCTCAAGCTGGGCCAATGCCTTCACCTCGATACAGTCGGCGCTGGCGCTTTCTTCCGCTAATGAGCTATGGATAGCTGAAGGAGTTTATCACCCGAACGGATCCGTAACAGATACTGCCGCCACATTCTCCATTACGCGCCCTTTGGCATTGTACGGCGGCTTTTCGGGCACGGAAACCGCTCTGGAACAGCGGCTTCCGTATCAATACCAAACGATGCTCTCCGGCGATCTGTTGAATGATGATGTCGATGAGGATTTCACCAACAACAAGGCCGATAACGCCCGCCATGTTGTAACCATCGACGCCGACGGGCCGGTAATACTCGACGGCATCACGGTAGCTTACGGCTTCAACAGGGATCCGCTGGTTTCGGCGCCCCAGTTCAGTTCGCGGGGCGCCGGCGTACATGCCCTGAGCCCTCTGCGGGTCGTCGACTGTACTTTCTCCCAAAACCGGGGCGGCTCCGGAGCCGGCGTATTTGCAGGCGGCGAGGCCAGTTCCGGCTCCGCCTTTATCAATTGCATTTTTGTAAACAACCGGGCCACCAGCCAGTCGGTGTTATTTACCGAGGAGAGCAATGACCTCACCGTAAGCGGCTGCCTCTTTGTGGGCAACTTAGCCAATCGGGGCGGCCTGTACCCTGCTTACGCCGATGGCGTGCTCATTGAAAACTGTGAGTTTGCATACAACATCAACGAAGAGGGTTTTGGCGGAGGCGCTTTTTTCTGGCAAGTGCGAAACGTGCAATTGCGCAACTGTAAGTTCGACGGCAACCGGGCCGCCAATGCCGCCGGTTTTTATGCAGATGCGCGCGAGCTGACGGGCGTCAGCGCCAATGACTTTGTGATTGAAGACTGCCTGTTTAAAGACAATATTACAACCGGCTTTGGCGGCGGCGGCATGTATATCTTCCGGGCCAGCTACACCTTGCGTCGCTCGTCGTTTACGGGCAATAGCGCCGTCAATTCGGGTGGCGCCATCATCAATGGCGGAGAAGACAAGGCGTTTGTCATAGACAGTTGTCAGTTCGTATCCAATACGGCCAACTTCGGCGCTGCGCTTACCAACTACAACCTCAATACGCAGGGCGTTATCCGCCATTGCCGGTTTGAGGCCAATGACGCCGCTACCAGCGGAGGCGCTGCCATCAATGGATTTAAGGCAGAGGTTACTTATTCCGACTGCATATTTGAAGCCAATCGCGCCCGTTGGGGCGGGGCCCTGTATGTGCAAAACGACACCTCTGCCCTTACCCTGAGCAGGTGCCAGTTTAATGGCAACACTTCCGACAATTTTGGCGGCGCCATCAATGTTTCCGGCGGTATCGTTGTAAACATTGACAGTTGTCTGTTTGAGGGCAATGCTTCCAACTTTGGCGGCGCCATCAGCATATCCGATAGCGACAATGATTTGGCTGCGCTGACGCTAACGCGGAGTTGGTTCAATACCAACTTAGCCGACTCGCAGGGCGGCGGGCTCAATCTCATCAGCACGGAGGCCGAAATTGTCAATTGCGTATTCAATGGCAACATTGCCAACGACCCCGGCATTGGCGGCGCTATCTCCATCAATAACGGGGAAACCAATGGCACTGAAGTTTCCATCGTCAACTGCACCATAGCCGACAACACCGGCCTCATAGGCAGCGGCATAGCCTCTTGGGCTCCAGACACTGCCTTATCGGTAGTGCGGTTGCAAAATACCGTGTTGGCCAACGACGGCCCCAACTATGCCGTAGAAGCCGGTTTCCCGCAACTGCTATCGGGGGGCGGCAATTTTGTAACCGACCTCAGCGCGCCGGAGCTCAATGCCCCTACCGACCGGGCCGGGGAAGACCTCGTGCCGGGC
>CAYOTJ010000022.1:4937-9505 GCA_964406855.1 uncultured Saprospiraceae bacterium | reverse complement strand
ACCGATGCTTTTAATTTTGATTACAGCTTAGCGCCCGGCAGCCCGCTGATCAATGCCGGCGTATCGGCCGGAGCGCCGGCAGACGACATTACAGGCAGCCCCCGCGACGCCAGTCCGGACATCGGCGCATTCGAAGCGCTGGTGGTTGGCGTCAGAGCGCCTGAAGAAGTGGAAATGCTGGCGATAAGCCCCAATCCGGCAAGCGGAGTGGTATGGCTTAGCCTGCCCGACAACTGGACCGACCAGCCTGTGCGCTTTAGCGTATCCGGCGCTGACGGGCGCGTGCTGTGGATGGCTTCACAACAGGCAGGAAGCGGCGTCCTCCAGCTTGAGCTACCTGCATTGCCTGCCGGACAATACTGGCTGAGCGCAGAAAGTAACGGCCAAAGGCGGATTAGCCCTTTGATGATTGGCCATTCGGATAGATAGGCGCGATAAAGCCAGTGATTTTGCCATTGTTGTTGGCCTAGCGATGCGGAGGGGTGGCGGCCTTAAGCCGCCAGACGGCGACGTTGAGGAGCCGGCCGAGCGATTAGCGAGCCCCGCAGCGTAGCGGCCCCGCGCAGGCTGCTCATGGCGTTGGATGCTATGCGGGGCAGGCCCCTGAAAAAAATCAACCTTTGGGTCAACGGAACAGGGATAATAAAAAATCGGCGGCCGACCGGGGTCGACGCGCCGATTTTGTGTAACCACACGTATCGTCGAAGAAGCGTTTCCGCTTAACCGTTTTCGAGTGCGGCGGCGCCACCCACGATCTCCAGGATTTCCTTGGTGATCGCTTCCTGGCGCGCCTTGTTGTAAGTGATGCGCAGGTCGCGCAGCAGTTCATCGGCGTTTTCCGTTGCCTTGTCCATAGCCGTCATCCGGGCGCCGTGCTCCGAGGCGTGCGTGTCCAGCAAGAATTTGTGGAACTGCGTCTGGAGGATGCTGGGGATGAGGTAATCGAGCAGGGCCTTCTTATCGGGTTCGAAGATGTAATCGGCGCGCAGGTTTTTACCTGAGTCGGCCGCTTCAATCTTGCTCACCGGCAGGAAGGGAACGTTGATGGTATACTGGACGGCGGCGTTTTTGAACTGGCCATAGGCTACTTCCACGGCGTCGTACTGCCCGGAGGCGAAGGCGTCCATGAGGCGCTGAGCCACCTTGCGGGTCTTGTCGAAGCTGAGGTCGTCGAACATGGTCACGTAGTCGTTGACGACGTTAGCCGACTGAGCGTAGCGCTTGCGGAAGAAGTCGAAGCCGCGCTTGCCGATACAGATGATATCGAGGTTGCCCTTGGCGTAAGGCTGGGCAAACTTGCCGTTGATGACCCGCACGGCTGCCTTGAGGATATTGGAGTTGAAAGCGCCGCAAAGCCCCCGGTTGGAGGTCACGACTACTAAGCAAGCCCGCTCAACAGGGCGTTCGATGCCGAAGGGCGAGTCGACGTCGCCTTCCAGGTTGGACAAGATGTTGCGCAACATCGCGTCGAGGCGGTCGGCGTAGGGGCGCAACTGCACGATGGCCTGCTGGGCGCGACGCAGCTTGGCAGCCGAAACCATTTTCATGGCTTTGGTGATCTGCTGGGTATTTTGCACCGAGCGAATGCGTTCCCGTACTTCTTTTAAGCTTCCTGCCATGGAAACAAGCGATTTATTGGATTACTTCTTGTACTTCGTCGTCAGCGACGCTGCGATGCTTTCGAGCGTCTTGAGGTCAGCGTCCTCCAGCTTGCCCGCCTTGAAGTTGGCTAAGGCGCCGGGGTAGTTGTGTTCCAGTTCTACGTGCAGGAGCTCTTCGAACTCGCGCACTTTATCAACCGGCACGTCGCGCAGCAAGCCTTTGGTGCCGAGGTAGATGATGGCTACCTGTTTCTCAACGGATACCGGCGAGTACTGGGGTTGCTTGAGGATTTCCACGTTGCGCTTGCCCTTTTCGAGTACGGCGAGGGTAGCGGGGTCGAGGTCGGAGCCAAACTTGGAGAAGGCTTCGAGTTCGCGGTACTGAGCCTGGTCGAGCTTGAGGGTACCGGATACCTTCTTCATCGACTTGATCTGGGCGTTACCACCTACGCGGCTTACGGAGATACCTACGTTGATGGCTGGGCGGATACCGGCGTTGAAGAGGTTGGTTTCGAGGAATATCTGCCCGTCGGTAATCGAGATTACGTTGGTGGGGATATACGCCGATACGTCGGAAGCCTGCGTTTCGATGATGGGCAGAGCCGTGAGCGATCCGCCGCCTTTAACGATCCCCGCATTTTTGAGGGTATCGGGCAGGTCGTTCATGTTGCGGGCGATGCTGTCGTTGGCGATTACCTTGGCGGCGCGCTCCAGCAGGCGGCTGTGGAGGTAGAATACGTCGCCGGGATAAGCTTCGCGGCCGGGCGGGCGGCGCAGCAGCAGCGATACCTCGCGGTAGGCTACGGCCTGCTTCGACAAGTCATCATAGATAATGAGTGCGGGGCGACCCGTATCGCGGAAGAACTCGCCGATGGCGGCGCCGGCAAAGGGCGCGTAGAACTGGAGCGGGGCGGGGTCGGAAGCCGAAGCCGATACGATAACGGTGTAGGGCATAGCGCCATACTCTTCGAGGGTACGGGCTACGTTGGCCACCGTGGAGGCTTTCTGGCCGCAAGCTACATAGATGCAGAATACGGGTTCGCCGCGCTCGTAGAACTCGCGCTGGTTGATGATGGTGTCGATGGCGATGGCCGTCTTGCCCGTCTGGCGGTCGCCGATGATGAGCTCGCGCTGGCCGCGGCCGATGGGAATCATGGCATCGATGGCCTTGATACCCGTTTGGAGGGGCTCGGTTACCGGCTGGCGGAAGATAACGCCCGGCGCTTTGCGCTCAAGGGGCATTTCATACTTAGCGCCTTTGATTTCGCCTTTGCCGTCGATGGGTTGGCCGAGGGGGTTAACTACGCGACCCAGGAAGCCGTCGCCCACTTCGATAGAAGCGATGCGGCCGGTGCGGTGTACGCGCGAGCCTTCGCGAATGCCTTCGCTGGCCCCCATCAATACAACGCCTACGTTGTCTTCTTCGAGGTTCAGTACGATGGCCTGAACGCCCGTTTCAAACGCTACCAATTCGCCGGCCTGTGCTTTGTTGAGGCCATAAACGCGGGCGATACCGTCGCCCACCTGAAGAACCGTACCGTACTCTTCGAGTTCCGTGGCGCTGGTGAAGCCCGACAGTTGCTGCTTAAGTATGGCCGATATTTCGTCTGGTTTTACGTCAACCATGGGTCAATAAATTTTCGTGGTTAAGCAAAAAATTGAACCAAAGCCCGGCCAATACTAGCGGGCCAGAATTTGAGAAATATAGAGGTTGCCCACAAAACCCTTGCGCAGCTCGTCGAGCTTCTGGGCAATGCTGGCGTCGTATATCTTATCGTCGAATTCGAGTACAAAGCCGCCGATCAACTCGGGGTCTACCTTTACGGCGAGCTCCACATTGTCGCTGGTGTGCATACTGCCGGTGAGCCGCTGCCTGATGTCGGCTACTACGGCATCGCTCAGCGGAGCCGCCGTAGTGAGGCGCACCGAAGAGATGTGCTTGCGCTGCTTGTATTGCTCAATGAACTCTACGGCAATCTCCGGCAGATAAGCTTCCCGGCTCTTGTTGATGAGGATGCGCAGGAAGGCCAGCGTAAGCTCGTCGTACTTGCCTTCGAAGAGCTGATTGATGATGGCAATCTTCTTAGAGGCGTGTACCACCGGGCTTTTGAGCAGGAGGTAGAAGTCGCGGTTCTTGGTCAGCGCCTGAAAGCTTTTCACGTCTTCGAGGACCCGCTCAAGCTTGTTTTGCTCTGCGGCGAGATCCACAAAAGACTTGGCGTAACGACCGGCTATTCTTTGTACAGACATAGCTTAACAAATAAAGGAATACAATAAAGTTATCCCAACCATATTGCGTCCGGGCAACTGAAACAGTTCCGCCCCGGGCGCCAGGGCGTCGAGGGGGTATTAGCTCAGTTTGAGCTCTGATACGAGCCCTTTCACGAAAGCTTCCTGCTCGGCATTGCCGGCCAATTGCTTGCGCAATACCTTCTCGGCGATCTCGATCGACATCAGGCCTACCTGGTTTTTCAGGTCGGTGATGGCGGCCATACGCTGGTTTTCAATTTCCTGTTTGGCGTTGGCCACCAGCCGTTGCGCCTCTTCGCGGGCCTGTTCTTTGGCTTCGCTGATGATGTTCGCTTTGGCATCGTTGGCATCGCGCAGGATTTTGGCGCGCTCTTCGCGGGCCTCGGCCAGCAGGCGCTCGTTTTCCGATTTGAGGTTCGACATCTCCTCACGGGCGCGTTTGGCTTCGTCGAGCGATGCCTGAATTTCTTCATCGCGCTGACGCAGCGCCTTTTGGATGGGCTTGAACGCCAGACGGCCCAGCAGTACCCAGATGAGGAGGAAAATCAGCGACGTCCAGACGATCAGACCGGGATCGGGCTTGATAACGGAGAAATCGGCCAGCAGTATCGTATTCATCATAACCGCGTTGCTTTTTTCAACCCTGGCAGGCTTTTAACCTGGCCGGATATGGAATAGAAAATGGTTCTGCAATCTTTAGTTGGGAAAACCGGGAGC
>CAYOTJ010000022.1:0-4927 GCA_964406855.1 uncultured Saprospiraceae bacterium | reverse complement strand
CCGGGAGCGCAGCCAACCGCTGTGCCGATCCGGTTTAACATTTTGAAGTGCGGAGGTATTAACCTGCCAGCAGACCTACAACGATCGCAAACAATGCAGCGCCTTCTACGAGGGCTGCCGTCAGGATCATGTTGCTGCGGATGTCGCCTACAGCTTCCGGCTGACGAGCGATCGATTCCATAGCGCGGCTACCGATGAGGCCTACGCCGATGCCTGCACCCAGTGCGGCGATACCAGCTCCAATTGCACCCATGATTGAGTATATTTAATGGTTAAAATGTTCTTTTTAATCTCCCCCCTTCTCCCTTTGAAGACGAGGGCTGCGCGCCCGTCAATTAGTGGTGCGCTTCCGCATGATCGTGGTCGTGGCCATGCCCCTCTTCTACTGCCGCGCCAATATAACTGGCAGTAAGAATAGCGAAGATGAAGGCCTGCAAGAAGGCTACCAACAGTTCGATCAGGTTCATGAAGGCCGTAAACAACCCGCCGATGACACCGCCTGCGGCAGCGCCGCCGACACTCTCGCCGTTGTTGCCAAAAAGGAAGATCAAACCGATAAGGCTCAGAATGATGATGTGACCTGCCGAGATGTTGGCAAACAAACGAATCATCAGGGAGAAAGGCTTGATCACAAGACCCAGCACCTCTACTGGCGTGAGGATAATTTTCACCCAGGCCGGAATGCCGGGCATCCAAAAGATGTGCTCCCAGTAGTGCTTATTGCCATTGAGGTTTACCACTAAGAAGGTAAATACCGCCAGCACCAGCGTCACGGCTAAGTTGCCCGTCACGTTGGCGCCGCCCGGAAAGAAGGGAACCAAGCCCAGCAAATTGCAGAAGAGAATGAAGAAGAACAGCGACATGATAAAAGGCTGGAAGCGCTCGTAGTGCTTCTCGCCAATCATGGGTCGTGTAACCTCTTCGCGGATGAATACAAACAACGGCTCCATAAACGACTGCAAACCGCTGGGTGCGCGTCCGGCATTGCGCTGGTAAGCCTTAGCCACCGAAAGCCACACAAAAAGCAGCAATACAGAGGCCAGAATCATCGTGGCCACATTCTTAGTGATGGAGAAGTCGTAAAAAGAAGTAATGCCGCCGCCCAGTACGCCGCCATCCAGCGTGCTCGGCTTATCGAGCTTGTAGGTGCGGCCTAAGTACTTGGCGTAGTATACGTCTACTTTTTTCTCTTTGCCCTTTACCACCTGGCTTTCTTCGCGGTGCTCTATACCGTCAATGTGTACTTTGCCTTTGGGAAAGGAAGGATCAGCCACGCGGTTCACACGCCCGTGATTGATCACATAACCGTCAACAGCGGCGTGGCCGTGCTCAAACATGCTGGCCATCCCGATTGTCCAGCCGTGGTCGGGCGCATACAGAAAACAGGGAAGCGGGAGGTGAACGCCCTTCCACACATGATACTCATTAGCGTCGGCAATGTGGTGCATAACCGTACCTACCGGATCGTAAGCGCCGGCGTCGTGGTCGGCATGATCGGCGTGGTCGGCATGAGCGTCGTGCCCTTCATGCGCATGCTCGGTAGTGTGCGAGTGTTGGTGGTCATGGTTGTGTTCCTGAGCCGACAGGTAAACCGGCGTCATTGCCATTGCCATCCATAAGCCGAGAGTCTGGAGTAATCCTTTCACAAGCTCTTCTTTATGCGTTTCCAAAAAACCGACGCAAAGGTAGATACTTTATCCGGTTTAAAAAAAGCGCAATTGCATTTTTTTAAACCGAGATGATTATTGAGTTACAATTAGTTAGGTGGATCGTAGCCACAGCTACAGGCCGCGCATTCAGCCAAAGCGACCTTGGGCAATCATTAATTCCGGTGCAGCTTAGTTGACTAAAATTAAAAATGGCAAACCTCGCTTTTTTTGTTTTCCAACCGAAAAAACGATGGCCTCTCTTTACCCTGACCTTGCCTGGAAGTTGGCGGTTTTTTTGGGCCCCGCCGCATAACATCTGCCGTTATAAGCGCCTTGCGCGGCGCCGGGTGCTCCGCTATTATGGGCCGGCATTGGGTTTATCTCCAAACGCTTGGCGCTGGCTATGCCGGCCCATACCGCTGCGCCCCCTGGTCCGGACGGAAAGTGGGCACATCGTTTCTCCATCGACCCCAGTTGAATTTTAGGTTTTAAGGATATGGGGTTCGTGTATTTGGCCATCTGGATCGAATACACGAATCCCCCCACTAAGTTCATATCCATGAGAGCGCCTCCGGCGCTGCTTCAAATAGATCAGATAACTCTGTACGGTGGCGGCGTTGCTTTTTCATCTCTTCCCAAACCGAGGGAAACGCATCGTCGCAAATATCCGCTTCAATCCTTCGTAATACCCATTCTTTACCCTCTTCGAAGGAATGAATGCTGAGAATGGCTTCACGCATGTCCGGAGGCGTAACTTCTCGCATTTCCTCGTAATTTTCTGCTCCCTTTACCTTGACGTAGTCATCCAGTTTTCGCATATAGCTACTGAAAGCCCTTCGACGCCACCTGACTATATTGTCATCAATGTTAAATCGCAAAAGCTCAATTGTCCGATTGGCCCGAACTTTGTCGCGGTCACTAAGGTCATCCAAAGGCTGGTATATGCCTGTACTCAACTCAAGCTTTAGGAAATTATAAGGATCATCTGCTCTGGGGTTAATTAAAACAGCATCTTCATTACCAGCTATAGCAGGGCTATGTTTAGATAAAGCAATAAACACAAGCCTTTCTTTAGACTCAAATACCTCAAACTGATCTCCTTTATATGTGTTACAACTGCTACAGGCTGGAACAAAGTTTTCCCACTGAAAAGCTTTTTCAGGGAAGTACCTTTTTGGGAAAAAGTGGTCAATGGTTTGAGCTCCATTATATTCACAGTAGCAGCAGCGTCCGCTTCGTGGTAGACCTTCACTAAGCGCAGCATCTGCCTGCCGCCATGCCACTGGCGCTCGGGAGCGCCTATTATTCCAGCGCCCTACTGCTACTCTATATCTATCTTCTGGCGTTAATTCTGCACTTATACGACGAGTTTCCTCCTCAAGAAGGCTTACCAAAGCAGCCGGCATTGCAGAGGGTTGACAAGGCATCATAAAACAGGGAAAGTTTCCATTAATAACCAACGCTCCTCTTGCTCCATTGGTGTTAGCTTCCCTTTATAATATAACTGGTTTAATTTTGCCAATCTCTCTAGTTTTTCTAAGCCCCTCCTATCTCTTGTGATTCCATCTCCAAAAGCACCTGTTCCCAATGCGTCCAAAATATCTCCATAAAGCAGGCGATTTAACATAACCCCTTTGATTTGTTGAGGTTCCTCCTCTTCGTAAGGGGCTGGTAATCGCCATACGGAGCCTTTTACAGAAGCCCTGCATACTAAAGGACTGTGGGTGGTAACAATAAACTGAATATTAGGAAAATACCGCGTAAACCACTGCCCAACCCTGGCCTGCCAGGTAGGATGCAGGTGTGCGTCTATTTCATCTATTAGAACAACGCCATCTACGGGTATAAAATCGTTATCCGATTTATTATCCATAAATTGGCCAAATACGCTTTGAGCAGAATAAGACAACAACAACAATCGAATGAGCTCAAAAGTGAGACTGGCGACCGATTTGATACCTTCGCTAAGCTCATACAAATGTACAGCCCCATCTCCTGGAATAGTAAACATGGGTCCATCAGGAGTTATCTCCTTGAGCTTGAAGCCGTCAGGTAGTAAATTCTCTTTATTAATAAAATGCCTGATGCTCTCAAGTATCATATTTTCTTCTGCCCTGGCATTAGACAGCGCCCTGAACTGTAGGTCTTTGAGCCACACTACTGTTTCTGTCAGTGCGGCGTTTTCTTTAAAGGCTGTAAGATGCGCGCCTATTTTAGGGTTTCGAACATAAAACGTATCAAGAGATTGGTCGCCGCCCGTGAACCGGCGATAGGCCCCAAAAGCAGCCGAGAACCAGCCATTTGCAGCCCCCCAGTTATAATAGCTAGGATGATCGCCTGTTTTTTTAGCCGAATTATCGGTAAAATACCAATTCCTGCCATTATCTTTTTGCTGTGAAATTTTGGTAATGCATTCAATTTCGTTAATGCTTTTAGCACCTTTTTTAGAACCTCCCTTTCCGGCGCGTCTATCCATATCCCCCTTTTGCAGTTTTAACTCAATCATCGCTTCCTTTTCCCCAACGGTCACCCAAGAGCCAAAGTCGGGATCTAGTCGCAATATTTCAGAAGGCCCTACCAAAGCCGCCGATATAGCCCGAACGATAGATGATTTCCCCGAACCGTTCTCTCCAAGCAAAACATGCCAGCCCGCAGGATTTTGGAAGGTCATCCTGAGTTTCTTTATTGATCGTATGTTAGTGATTTCTAGCTCTTTGATGTACATAACGCCTACGACATTTACAACAAAGATAAAAAGAGGCTGCATAAAAACAACCCTTGTTTTATGCAGCCTCTTTTATCGACCTGGGAAAACCCCTTCTACAAAGCCCGCTTCGGGTCAAAACCCTCTAAGTAGTCGGCTACCCGACGCAGGAACGAGCCGCCCAGCGCGCCGTCAACCACACGGTGGTCGTAGGATAGCGACAGGAACATCATGTGGCGCACCGCGATGAGGTCGCCATATTCGGTTTCCACTACGGCGGGCTTCTTGCGGATGGCCCCGGCGGCCATAATAGCTACCTGAGGCTGGTTGATGATGGGCGTGCCCATTACATTGCCAAAGGTGCCTACGTTGGTGAGGGTAAATGTGCCGCCCTGAATTTCCTCCGGCTTGAGCTGGTTTTTGCGCGCCCGATCGGCGAGGTCGTTCACGGCCTTAGTGAGGCCCAGCAGATTGAGGCGATCGGCGTTTTTGATGACGGGCACAATGAGGTTGCCGGAAGGCAGAGCCGCAGCCATGCCAATATTGATGTCCAACTTGCGGATGATGCGCGTAC
>CAYOTJ010000021.1:0-15345 GCA_964406855.1 uncultured Saprospiraceae bacterium | reverse complement strand
CCTTGGCGGAGCAACATTTCGGTAAAAACAACATCCTGAGCGGCCCGTGCCTGGATTGTATCGCGGGCATTGGGGTTCAGTTGGTCTTCCCAGTAGGCTTCCATCAGTTCCGTCTCGTCGGCCTCGGCCCAGTCTTGCGCCCAATCGTCGAAGCTGGCGCGCAAGCTCTCTTCCTGCATAAGCTCCAGGCCATCCCACAACTGATAGAAAGCCTGTGCTTCAGGATCGGCTGGGGGGGCTTCGGCAGGCAGGCCTTCGGCAATGGCCTTCCGGCGCTCGCGCCAGGCCTCCTCTAATTTTTCCACCCGGTTCGGTTCGGTCGTACTCATGGCGTAACATTTGCGACGGCTAAGCCGCCTTCGTGCTCAATGATCCGGCATCAGCTTGCGCAGCTTCTGCAGACAGTCAAATTTTCTCTTTCGGGCAGCCCCTTCCGACGGCAGGCCCAGGTTTTCGGCTACGGCCTCCATAGCAAATTCGCGCAGGTAGACCATCTCTATGATTTGCCGGCAGGGGCCGTCGAGCTGTGCCAGCAGGCGGCGTACCAAGTCGGCCTGCGCCTGTTTTTCAGCCCGGTCATCTGCATCGGCAGGCACGGGCACATCGGGAACTTCCTGTTCCCAGGCGTTCGTTTTGCCGCCGCGCTTGCGGTACAGTACTTTTCCGATACCAAAAAGGTAGGTGCGCAGGCTACTCTCTAAGGGGAGGCTCAGCGCGCCGCTCATTACCTTTCGGTGAAAGATCACCATAGCATCGTTAAACAGTTCATTAACAGCCTCCGCGTCGAGGGTCGAAAACTTTAGAAAAAAAAGGCGAAAGGGGCTCCGGACGTCATCGTACCACTGCCGCCAATGGGCCTCTTTGCCAGTGGCCAATTGCTGCAAGCGTTGTTCATCGCGTTCGTAGTTGCTCATCTATACCGTATTTGTCTGCTTCGTTACCTGAATGCCTGCACAAGATATAAAATTGTATGGCAAGCAAGGGTCACGAGAGCTTTTTCTCCCAAAAACGGAGCGGCTTATGGGTTTCTCCCGGCTCATCTATATCCTGCCAGCTCATCCGACAGTACAAATCAGTGGGTTCGAAGCCGCGTCGGTTCCAGAATGCATCCAGGGGGCGGTAGCCAGCCGGCCTCAGCGGGTGATCGGCCGGGCGCACCACGCCGCAAAAAGTAGCTAATCCAAAACCGCGCGACCGCGCAAACGCTTCCCGATATTCAAAAAAAGCCACGCCTATGCCCCGCGAGCGATAAGCCGGTAGCAATACCGACTCGCCATAATAACCAATTGTGCTAAGGTCGTACCCGGCATCCCGCCAGGGAGCCATTACTTCTTCCAATTGAACTGCCATCGGCATAGCTGTTGAGGCGCCCACCACCTGGGCTCCGTCGAAGGCCAGCGCCATAAAAGAATCGGTTCCCTGCGCAAATACCTCTAAGTACTCGTACTCAGATGCCGTATTTCCATCATAGAGGTAGGGCCACTCCCGGAATACCGCGATGCGCAGCTTGGCCAACTCATCTATATAGGGCAGAACATCCTGCCCATTCAGGGCCCTGATGGTTATCTCGCTCATAAGCCTGGGTTTGAATCCCAAAATTGCGCGAGAAGATCCGCTAAACTCGGGTAAAAAGGGCGGGGCATTGCCTCAAAAACGGCCCGGCTCATCCAAGTTGCTTCTTCGATGTCTTCCTCCTGCTGGGTCGTAAGGCCAGTTTCGGGGGTGGTTATGGCATACCATTAGGTTGGCTTGAGGCATCTCTCATTTTTTCGGTCTCTTTAGGTGTGGTAGGTCATGCCAGCGAAGCCCTCCAGTTGTAGTTGCTGGAGGCCCGTCTCTTCGCCTACCTCGCGCAGGGCCGCCTGCTCGGGGGTCTCGCCCTCGTCAATTTTACCCTTGGGCAGATCCCAGGAGCCTCTCCTAAAAATGAACAGCCATTCCGATTGAGCATTGCGCACTAAGCCGCCAGCCGCCGGCACCTGCCTGTAAATGCCACAGAAGTCCTGCCACAGCCGGGGCATATCGTTGCTATAAATGATGAAGCCGTCAATTTTGGGCGATCCTTTTTCCAGCGTATCAATATAGGCATACAACGTCTTAAATTTGCCGGAATAAGGCGCAGCGAGCAGTCGGGGTGAAGGGGTAAACTGACCGACTTCCGCAGAATCGCATAAGATTAGCGGGCGATCGTTGATGTAGATTTTGTACATTTGCGCACATTTTTTTGAACGGGCATCAGGGAAGGCAGCCATTGTACAGGGGTGCTTCGCCCGAATCCCCGGGTTTACCCCGGCAAAAATAGGCTATCTATGGACAATTCAAGGGAAGTAGCCCGTTGGTTGCTACAAATTAAGGCCATAAAACTCAATCCGCAGGACCCCTTCACCTGGGCCAGCGGCCTGCGTTCGCCTATCTACTGCGACAACCGTTTGGTGCTGTCTCATCCTGAGGTGCGCCGCCATATCGTGCAGAGCTTGGCCAATCGGGCGGCCGCTTTGGGCGCCATCGACGGTATCGCCGGTGTCGCTACTGCGGGCATTGCCCATGGGGCATTGCTGGCCTATCACCTTGATCTGCCTTTTGTATATGTGCGCAGCAAAGCCAAAGACCACGGCCGCCAGAACCTCATCGAAGGCGAAGTGCGCCCCGGCAATCGCTACCTCGTTGTCGAAGACCTCATCTCTACAGGCGGCTCCTGCCTCCAGGCCGTTAGCGCCCTGCGCGCCGAAGGCGTAGAAGTAGCCGGCGTACAGGCCATTTTTAGCTATGGGTTTCCGAAAGCCGACCAAGCTTTTGGCGAAGCCGATTGCCCCTGGCAAAGCCTCAGTCACTATGATGCTTTGCTCACCGAAGCGGTAGCCTGCGGCTACCTCAATGCCGAGGAACAGGCTGCACTGACCCAGTGGCGCCTTGATCCCCAGGCCTGGAGCGACGCTTTTGAAAGCCGTGAAAGCTTATAAAACAGCTCCCTGCGAACAAAAATGCGGGAAAACGGCTTTTACGGCGCTATTTTTTTACCTTTGCCTCGAATACGAAAAATTACCTAAGTAATAGGCATACCAATCCATCTCTATGTCGGTTATTACGCCTCAATCGGAAGCTTTTCTGCGGAGTTATCTGAACAACGCGTCGCCCACGGGTTTTGAGTCCGGCGGCCAAAAATTGTGGCTTGAATATTTGAAGCCTTATATTGATGACTGGGGCCTCGACAACTACGGCACTGCTTATGGCGTTATCAATCCCGGGCAGGATTTTCGGGTTGTCATTGAGGGCCATGCCGACGAGATTTCCTGGTTTGTTCACTACATCACCGACGACGGCTTCCTGTACGTGGTGCGCAACGGCGGCTCCGACCACCTCATTGCGCCCTCCAAGCGGGTCAACATCCACACCCCCAAGGGCATACTCCAAGGCGCCTTCGGATGGCCTGCCATCCATATCCGCAACGGAGAAGACAGCAAACTTCAGCCCCAACTCGACAACATCTTCATCGACGTAGGCGCCAAAGATAAAAACGAAGTGCTCGAAATGGGCATTCACGTAGGTTGCGTCATTACTTATGAAGACGAGATGGATGTACTCAACAACCGCTACTACATCGGTCGTGCCCTCGATAATCGCATGGGCGGCTTTTGCATTGCGGAGGTAGCCCGGCTGTTGCACGAGCGCAACATCAAGCTGCCCTACACCCTCTATATCGTCAATTCGGTGCAGGAAGAGGTAGGCCTTCGAGGCGCCGAAATGATTGCCGAAACCATCAAGCCCAACGTGGCGATCGTTACCGACGTTACCCACGATACCAGCACGCCCCTCATCAATAAAAAGAAGGAAGGCGACATCAAATCGGGCCTGGGGCCCTCGCTCACCCACGCCCCGGCCGTTCACCGCAAGCTGCTGCAACTCATCATAGAAGCTGCTGAAGAAAACAGCATACCCTTCCAGCGCGAAGCGGCCTCCAGGGGTACATATACCGATACCGACGCCTTCGCTTACAGCAACGGCGGCGTACCCTCGGCCCTCATCAGTTTGCCGTTGCGCTACATGCACACCACCGTGGAAATGGCGCATAAAGACGACGTCAGCAACCTGGTGCTGCTCATCTTCCACAGCCTGCTCAAAATTCAGCACGGCCATAACTTCAAATATTTCTAATTGATTATAGGCGCCCTTCGCTATCTCCTCAACCTTGTGCTCTATGCCCAGTTGTGGATAGCGGCGGGCGCCGCTGCCTTAACCTGGCAGTCGGCTTTCCTCCTCTCGGGGCGCGCTGCTCCCGGCCCCTATGCAGGGTTTGTTGCCGCCGGCGCCCTTGGCCTCTACTCCTTACACCGGCTGGCACAGTTGCGCCGCCAGCCATCCGGGGCCGATACCTGGCGCCTCGCGCAGGCCCGCCGCCTCATCTGCTGGCTGTTCCTTTTTTTTGCTGTTTCCATCGTCACTTCGCTGTTTTTCGCTTTTCGGCTGTCGCTGCCGCTATTTGGCTTCTTAGCGCTGCCTTCTATGATAGGTCTTGCCTATGTACTACCCCTGTGGCGAGGTCGTCGGCTGCGCGATCTGCCCTATACTAAAACCCTGTGGCTGGCTCTCGCCTGGACGTGGCTCACCGCTGCCGGCCCCGCCTGGCTCGCCGCCGCCCTGCCCGCGCCCTGGATGCTGCTGGAGCGCTTCGCCTTCATTGCCGCCATTGCCCTCGGCTTCGACATCCGCGACGTAGCGCAGGACGGCGCCGCCGGCCTTGCCACTTTGCCCACCACCTGGGGCGTAGCCCGCACCCGCCACATAGCGCTGGCGCTCTTGGGTCTCAGCCTACTCTTTGCTTTTATCCAGTGGCGCCTCGGGCTCTACTCCGCCTCAGCCCTGTTGGCCCTGATCGCCTCCTTCCTGCTCAGCGGCATACTATTGGCGGGCGCCTCCCCCCATCGCCCCGACGCCTACTTCACCGGCCTCGTCGACGGGATGCTCCTGCTACAGCCAGCCCTGGTAGGGGCGTTTTGCCTCTTCTGATTCGGGGGGCTGCCAGGCCGGGGCGGCGTAATGTTATGGATAGCGTTTATGCCTTGCCGCCCCCGGCCCGCCACCGCGTCGTCCGCTATTATACCCTCCCTTGGGGTCGGGTATACCGCTTCCACCGCTGCCCCGGGCCAACATCCCGTAAGCCGTGCCACATGCCGCGCGCTAATGCGCTGTAACGCCCACAAAATCAGCGCCTATATTATATGTGCCGCTGAAAGCATGCCGCTATGCCGCCCGCCCGGAGAAAAAAAGCGGAACTTTTTTTGAAAAAATATTTTTTCTATTTCCAGAAGGTCGTATCTTTGCATCCGCTTCCGAAAGGGAAGATGGATAATGGCTCTGTAGCTCAATTGGATAGAGCATCTGACTACGGATCAGAAGGTTTCAGGTTCGAATCCTGACAGAGTCACCAACTTATTCCCAGGTAATCCCCCTGGGAATATTTTTTTACAAGAACAGGGAAGGATTCCGGTTGGCCGGGGTCGCAAAAGTACAAACTGTTATGTCCAAGATTTGCACGCTGACGGGTAAGCGTCCCATCGTAGGGAACAACGTCTCGCACTCGAACCGCAAGACTAAGCGTCGTTTTTTGCCCAATCTCCAGAAGAAGCGCTTCTTCGTGCCGGAAACCGGCGAGTGGGTTACGCTGCGCATTTCCACTTCGGCTATCCGCACCATCAATAAGCTGGGGCTGATGGCTTACCTGCGCAAGCTCGATCGCAAAGGTGTAGAACACGGCGTCAAGTTGTAAGCTCCGCCCAGGCATCCATTCATTACAAGCATTTCAAAATCAATAGGCCATGGCCAAGAAAAGCAAAGGCAATCGCATACAGGTTATCCTGGAGTGCACCGAGCACAAAACCAGCGGTATGCCCGGTACTTCTCGCTATGTGACGGAGAAAAACCGCAAAAATACGCCGGATCGTATGGAACTGAAAAAGTACAATCCGATTCTGCGCAAAATGACGGTTCACCGCGAGATCAAGTAATCCATCAGGAAACATTTTGATACAATCAAGCGTTTTCGCTTTAAAATAAAGACCAATGGCAAAGGTATCAAAGAACGCACGGGTAGCTCAGCGTGCCGCTAACGCCGGCTCGGGCCGCGATTTTGTCAAGATCATCCAGAGCATCAAAGACCCCAAAACGGGTCGTTACTCTTATAAAGAAGTGATGTTGCACAAAGACAAAGTTGAAGACTTTTTGGCTTCCAAGAAGTAATCCGGCGCATTCAACTTGCCTCTATGAGCGGCTTTTCTTTCACTACAGGAAGAAAAGCCGCTTTGCATTTGTATCTTAGCGCCATCGCAGGCTTGGGTTATGTACGGCATCGGGGTATGCCAACCAGCGCGTACCGCCAACTGGTTATTGCTGTCTCCCTGCTGATTGCCTGCCTGCGGCGTTTAATCCATCTTAGCTGCTATGAGCTTTTTCAGCAAGTTTTTCACCCGCGAGAAAAAGGAAGACCTCGACAAAGGACTCGAAAAAACCAAAACGTCTTTTTTAGGCAAGCTATCTAAAGCCATTGCCGGAAAGTCGACGGTTGATGATGAGCTGCTCGACGAGGTAGAACAAATCCTTATCTCCTCTGACGTGGGCCTGGAAACCACCGTCAAGATCATCGACCGCATCCAGGATCGCGTATCTCGCGATAAATACCTCGGCGAAGGCGAGTTCTATGAGATGCTCCGCGAAGAAATGGTAGGGCTGCTGGCCGAAAACAATACCATTGATCTCGATGACTTCGACCTGCCCAGCGATCAACGTCCCTGTGTAATTATGGTAGTAGGCGTCAATGGAGTAGGCAAGACAACCACCATTGGTAAGCTGGCTCACCAATTCAAGCAGCGCGGCCATAAAGTAGTGCTGGGCGCCGGCGATACTTTTCGCGCGGCTGCTGTTGATCAGCTCAAAATTTGGGCCGATCGGGTGGGCTGCGATTTTTACAGCAAAGGCATGAATGCCGATCCTGCCGCCGTAGCCTACGAAACCGTCGACTATGCCGTTAAAAATGGCTGCGACGTAGCCATTATCGATACCGCCGGTCGCCTGCATACCAAGATCAATCTGATGGAAGAATTGGGCAAAATCAAACGCTCCATCAGCAAAAAACTCGATACGGCGCCGCACGAGGTGCTGTTGGTACTGGACGCCACCACCGGCCAGAACGCCATCGAGCAGGCCCGGCATTTTACTAAGGCTACCGATGTGTCGGCCCTGGCCCTCACCAAACTCGACGGTACGGCCAAAGGGGGTATCGCCATTGGTATCAGCGATCAATTTAAGATTCCCATCCGCTACATTGGCGTAGGTGAATCCATTGATAAACTCCAGATTTTCAACAAGCGGGTTTTCGTCGATTCTTTATTCGAGCAATAAGGGGAAGACAGATTCGTTGGGGGAAGAGAGAAACCAACCAAGCGACTTATGCTGTTTCGGTAGGTTTTGCGCAAAGAAAATGTAGCTATAGTTCCCCAAGCCAAGGTTTATAAATGCCGGCTTGGAGAGCGCAATACAAGTGCAAAACCTGTCGGCGCTAACTATATATGAGCAGCTTTTCCCGCAAATTGTTGTACTACCTGCGCCGCTTCGGACGCGGATGGCGCCGGCAGCGTATGCGCTGGGGGCTGGTGCGGCATTTGCCCGTCAATGTTGCTGCTTACCGGGGTTTTGCCAATACCGGTTCTATTTACCTCACGGGTCGCTTGCTGCGCGGCGCGGCCATCATCAGCGAATGGGGCGACGGCCCCTGGCGCAACCTCGTCAACAACCTGCGCCGCTTCAACAGCCGGGAGGTCAACCAAGCCGAAATCGAAGTGGAATTTGAGGGCCGCACCTTTCACCTCACCACCGATGCCGAGGGCTACTTTCGCATTGATCAACCGCTGGAGCCGCCGCTGGGCAAAGTACAAGACCATAGCCCCTTTTGGCATACGGCTTTTATACGGGTTAACAAAGTTCCCGATGAGCCTCTTACCCTTACGGCCAGTGCAGATGTGCTCATCCCCCTCCGGGCTTGCTTAGGCATCATCAGCGATATTGACGATACGGTGCTCAAGACCGATGTCACCGGCTTGCTCAAGTTGCGCACCATCTACCTCACCTTGCTCAAAAATGCCGGCTCCCGCTTAGCTTTTCGGCAGGTTAGCGCCTTTTATCGCAGCTTGCAGGCCGGCCCGGATGCCGTCCACAACAACCCTTTCTTTTATGTTTCCAACAGCCCCTGGAATCTCTACGACCTGCTGGCAGATTTTCTCGACCTCAATGAGCTGCCCCGGGGGCCCATTCTGCTGCGCGACTTTGGCCTGCCCTACGAAGATCGCCCGGCCAACTACCCCGGCCATAAGCACGCCATCACCCGTCGCATCATCCAAACGTATCCCGAACTGCCCTTTGTGCTCATCGGCGACAGCGGGGAAAAGGATACCGATATCTACTTATCCATAGCAAGGGAATTTCCGGGCCGAATTAGCGCCATCTACATTCGCGATGTGCTGAGCCCCCAACGGGCCCGGCGCGTGAGCAAACTCATCGAAAAGGAAGCCCGGGTGCCCTGCCTCCTCATCAGGCATTACGACGAAGCCGCCCGCCATGCCGCCGATCTCAGATTGTGCAGCCTGCCGGTTTTTGAGCAGCTCGCCGCCCGCGGGTCGGGGTTGCCAACCTTCAAACTGCCCGTCCGTCGTCAACAACCCATTGATAACGATTACAGCGACCGAAATCACCAATACTGAAGCAAATGAAAAAACTACTTTACCTGCCGGTCTTAGCGCTGCTGACTGTCGCCCGCCTGCCGGGGCAGCCGCCGGCCCTTGAAATTCATCCGCTGACCCCCGAAGTCTACGTTTTTATCACTTACCAGCATATAGGCGTGATGGGCAACCTGCGCTTTCCGGCCAATGGGCTCTATGTCGTAACTCCTGAAGGCGTTGTCTTATTGGATACGCCCTGGGATACGACCCAGCTCCAGCCTTTGCTCGACAGCATTGAGCGTCGGCACAGACTGCCTGTAGTGATGAGTATATCCACGCACTACCACGAAGACCGCACGGCCGGCATCGACTACTACCGCGAGCGGGACATAGCCACCTGGTCGTCGGAGGCTACTGCGGCGCGCTGTAGTGAGGTAGGATTTCCGCGCGCTGCCCATCTGTTCGCTTCGGATACGACCTTTGTCGTCGGAGGCAGGTCATTTCAAACCTACTACCCCGGCCCGGGTCATACAACCGATAACATAGTGGTATGGCTGCCCGAGTGGCGCGTGCTATACGGAGGTTGTTTCATTAAAAGTACCGAAAGTACCGACTTAGGCAACATCGCCAACGCCGATTTAGCCGCCTGGCCAAGATCAGCGCGCCGCACCCTGCGCCGCTTCCGGCGCCCTGAGTATGTAATACCCGGCCACTCAGGCTGGCAAGATGCGGATGGATTAAAGCACACCCTCAGGCTGCTCAGGCGCCACAAACGATGAGGCAGGGTCAGGGTTTGGCTTTCTCGCGTAGGGTATCCACCTCGGGATGCGCCTGGAGGAAGTCGCGGTAAAGCCGATTACTGGCGATAAAGCGGATCTTTTTGCCAAAATTGCCGGGCGTTTTCAGGTTGATGGTCACTACGGAGAAAGACAGGAATTGGCTGTCTGCTATTGACTCCACGTTGTGCCAAGGGTAGCGAAAATTGCGGAAGTAGTTGGTGACGTATACAAAAAGACCGTCCATTTCTACCCGCTTGAGGGGTAGCAGCGTAAAATAAAACAAAGCCAGCCCGGTGAAGTAAAAAACCAAGGCGCCTATACGCAGGGAGCGGCCGTTGAGGTCGCCGTAGAAATCTTCTTTATTGAGCCAGAGGGCCAACGTTACGGCGCCAAAAAATACAATCCAAAACGTGGGTACAAAAAGCTTAAAAAAGAGCGTAAGATTGCTCGAAACGCGTTGCATGACCATCGAATTGTGAATGAGTAGATGGGTAGGTGTTTATAGCCCTGCTCTTACATCACCTGACCACCGTTACGTTTCCGGCAGCTAAGCGAGTGACGCCATTGCATTCGTATCGGACGCGGTAGAGCAGCACGCCAGGATTGAGCAGCGTGCCCTGGAACGTACCATCCCAGCGGGCAAAGGGGTCTTCTGTATAGAAGACGCGGCCGCCCCAGCGGTCGAGGATTTCAAAAGAAATCAGATTTTGAACGGCATAGGGGTTGCTGATGCCGTAAGTGTCGTTGAGGCCATCGTCGTTGGGCGTGAAGGCACGGGGCAGGTACAGGCTGTCGCAGTCGAGGGTAGCGGGGTCGATAACGCGAATGCGAATGGAATCGGTGGCAACGCAGGCCGATACGGCATCGCTGATGGCGAGGTTATAGATAAAATCGCCGGATGCTGTGGGCGTGATGGTGGGCTCGTCTTCGATGGGCGAGTTTACATCTTGTGGAGGCGACCAGTTGAAGTTGGCGCCGCAACTGGGGCCTAGGTCGATGTCGACGGCATTGCCCAGAAAGATGAGGGTATCGGGCGTGAGTATCTGATCAGGGAAAAAAAAGAGGCTTCTGATTTCGGGTTCGCGCAGGGCGCGGTTATAGATTCGGACATCGTCGATGAGGCCGCCGAAGGTCGTTTCGTTGGTGGCCCGGCAGTCGCTGCCGCCTATGACGAGGTCGCCGGGGCTGCTGATGTCTACACGGCTGGCGCTGCCGAGGTCGGTAGCAAACTCGGTGTTGACGTAGAGGCGCACGCGGCGGTCGTCGCGTACGAGGGTTACGTGCTGCCAGCAGGCCGTATTGTTGATGGTAGTGATGAGGTTGACCCGCTTGGCGGCATCCTGGCCGAGGAAGGCGTTGAGGGTGCGGGTGGCGGGCACATAGCGGATGTAGAAAACCCCGGTATCGTTACAACTGATGTTGCGCTTCGACACCAAGTACTGTATGCCGTTGGTCGATACGGGTTTGAAGTAAAAGCTGATGGTGAAGTCTTCGGTGTCGAACTCCCGGTTGACATTATTGACGCCTAAGATGCGCACTTCATCGCTGGCGCCATCAAGTTCGAGGGCGTCGCCTACGATGCCACAATTGAAGGTTGGGGTGCCGCCAGGGGCGCCAGTATTGGCCGTGCTGCCGGTTTTATCGTTGAGATTGCCATCAAAGGCGTAGTGCGCTACTAAGCCCACATCGGTTTGAGCGGAGAGGCCGGCTAAAAGGCAGATCATCAGGGATGACAGCAGAAACTTGGGGGTAACCAAAAACATGGACACAGCAATTTTATTGACTTAAACGCCCGCAGGCGGCCCGTAGTATGCGCCGCTGCGGTCTCTTAGCGGCCAAAGAGATTACCCAGGCCGGGGGGCAGCATGTCGCGCAGGGCGCTTTGGCCTTCGGTGGCTTCCTTTTCGGCAGCAGCGGCGAGGGCGCGGTTGAGGGCTACAACGAGTAGGTCCTCGACGGCTTCGGTGTCATCCCAGTCGAGGCGCTCGCGGTCGAAGCTGACGTTGAGTACTTCTCGGGCGGCGTTCACAACAACGGTAACGGCACCGTCGCCGGCTTCTGCTTCCACGGTGATGTCGCGCAGCTTTTCGCGCATTTTGCCCTGCATCTCCTGCATTTGGCCCATGAGGTCTCCAAACATAGCGGTTTATTTTTCTTTGGTGGATGCAAAGGTAGTAAGTAATCCGTTAGGATAACAGCACAAAAAGGCCTTAGCCGTGCGGCGTAGCCAATGCGAGTAGTTGTGGAGGGGGGGGGAGAGTTGGCGTGCAGGCCGGGCGCCCTCTCAGCGAATATACCGAGGCCGCCTTGCCGGAGGAGGCGCTGTGTGTTAAAGCTGAGCATTTATAATTCTCCAAGCCAAGATTCACTCATCCTGACTTAGAGAACTATAGGGCGTGCCCCCCGGCCCCTTAGGCGCTATGCCCTGGCGAAGAGTCGGTTTACCAAGGGGCCGGGGGTCGTGTGTTCCGCTACTATGGCCCGGCCTTATACCAAGTCGCTCCGCAATGGCGCCTACAAGGCCGGGCCATACCGCTGCACCCCCTCACGCGGCTCCGCAGCGACTTGGGCTGATTCCTTCGGTTTTTTGCGAGATTTCGTCTCGATGGGTTGAGTGGCTTATGGGCCGCTCTGCCTCGCAGGATATCGTCCCTCCGGGACTTTTGAGGCGCAGCCCCGGGCAAATGTTCTTCTGTTCGGACCAGGGGGCGCAGCGGTATGGCTGCCCGCCCGGCGACCCAGCCTGTGGAATAGCGTAGCGTAAATTCCTACAGGCTAAGGGACGCAGGGCGGGCAGCCATAATAGCGGAGCACGTTTACCCGGAAGAGCGTAGCGAAGACGTGGCGGCGACGCCCGTGCTGATATTAGAACGTAAATGATATGCGGCTGGGGGTTTACCCGACCGCCTCCTACGGAGTACGGTTAAAAACGCGTAGCGGGCGTGGCCCAAAAAAATACGCCCGCTATCCATTGGCTTAGTAAGTGAGCAAAAATTGAGTGAGGTTTTCGTCTGAGCTCAGGCCCAGTTTTTTTCGGAGCCGGTAGCGGTTGGTTTCAACGCTGCGGATGGAAATGTTCATCAGCGCCGCTATCTCCTTGGAGGTCAGGTTCATTCGGAGGTAGATGCACATCTTATAGTCGTTGGGGCTGAGGTGATGAAACTGGCTGGTGAGCCGCTTGAAAAAGTCGGAATGCACCTGGTCAAAACTTTGCATGAAGTTTTCCCAGTCTTCGTCGATGTTCACGTTTTGCTCTATGAGCGATATGATGTGGGTGTACTCCTTTTTTAGTTCTTTATCGTGTTCAAATTTGGGTTCCAGCTTATTGAGCGCCCTTTTTATTTTGGTAATCAGCTCGTTTTTATTGACGAGGTGATAGGTAAAAGAAATCAGCTCCTGGTTTTTGAAATTGAGCTCAACCTCAAGCTTTTCGTGCTTCAGCCGGTTGATCTCCTCCCGGCTCACCTCCGCATTGAGCAGGTAGCCTTTTTCCTTTTCGAGACTATCGGCTATGATGTCCTTCTTTTCAAGATGATGCCTCTTCTTCAGTCCGCTGATGCGCCACCAGACGGCAAAAACAACCAATAGCAGGTAGAGCCCCAGCGCCACTGGGTGCAAATACCAGGGCGGTAGTATGCGAATGCGCAGTTGAACGATTCTGCTCTCGGTACCATTCTGTCGCTTGGCCTTTATCTGCACCAAATGCGTGCCCGGCGATAGCTGGCTGAGGCTGATTTGCGGTATTGGCGACCATTCCGACCAGACTGCGCCCTCGTCGCCTATCCGATAACTGAAAGTTATGCCTTCTGCTGCCGATGAGTGGCGCACGGCATACCGGATAACGAGATTGTTCTGATCGTGGGGCAGTTCTAAGTAATGGGCTTCTTCCAACTTTTGCCGGTTGTGTACGGCGCCGCCGATGAGTATGCTGTCTTTTTGTCCCGTCAGCACAACCTCTGCGAGAAAAAGGTCGGGAGGGAAGGTGTCGTGCATATAGGCCGAGGGGTTAAAAAGAACGAACCCCCGGTCGGTTGGGAAGATGACGTTGTATTTGTCGATGGTAAATGCCGATTGAAACCCCTCTATGAGGCGCCCGTTGAGGGCATTGATGATGTGTTTGCCGTAATTGATTTCAAAAGATCGTTTGGGCATTAGGAGGCCCATCTCCCCGGCGGTGGCATACCAGATGTTTTTATAGCTGTCTTCCGTCATAAATTTTAGCGTCCCGGGCGCGCTGATAAATTCTTTCAGCAGTGTGAAAGGGCGAAGCTTTTGGTCGTCGGGGTTGATGACGTAAAACTGGTCGGCATTGTTTACCACTATTTCGTCGCCTACTTTATAGATGCTGTTCAGCAACCTTGAGGCTTCCTGTTCGGCGGGCGCAAACAGCGCATTGGACGAAACCTGTAAGACTGACAGTTCTCGGGCCGACAGTCGGAAGATGCCCCGATAGGGGTGGGCTATCCATAAATTGTGGTTCCGATCCATCTCCATAATGCGCGAACTTTCTTTAAAACCGGTCATGGCGCCGGTTTGTACCCAACTGTCGCCGCTTTTCTCCAAGGCGATCAAGCCTTCATAATGCCCTGCCAGCAGGCGGCCGTCGGGCAGTGGAACGAACTTCCATACTCCGCTGTTTTGGGTGATTTTCCGGGCGGAGAGGCCCTCCACCAAAAAGCCGCCTTCGTGGTGCCCCATGAACAACTGGCCCTCTATTTCCTGAAGATTCCAGACTTGGCCGCGCGTGCCGGCTACAGGCTGAAAAGCTGTTTTTTCGGCGGGGGTGTAGTATGATTTCCAGGGTAGGGCATACAAGCCCGTGTTGGCCCCCAAATAGAGGCGTTGGTTGTGTAGGGCTATGCTGTATCCGGCGCCCTGAAGGTCTCCATCGGGGAAAAAGTCGCGGAAAGCCGAAGTGAGCTGCACCAGGTCGATGCCATTGTCTAAGCCAAGCCAGATGTTGCCGCTCCGGCAACCCTCCACGCTGAGCACCGTATTGTTTTGAAGTCCTGAATTTTTGTTTAGGTGGGTCTCAATCTTACGGTCTTTGTTGATCACCAACAGGCCGTCGTAGGAAGTGCCCAGGATGATGCGGTTATCGGCCATTTTACCGGCGGAATAAACCACTTTGGAAGTGATGTAGTCATCATCATCGGTTTTCCAGGGCACAAACCCCGTTGCTGTTTCTTCAAAGATGCCATTGTGCAGGGTTACTACCAAGAGTGAAGAATCCCAATGAGGGATAATGCCTGAAATCCGCCCGTGGGGAAAATGGTTGTTTTGGGCTCTGATTACAAACCGGCGCCCGTCAAAGATATAGATGTCGTTGTTGTGGTCGAGCAGCGTAATCTTGCCTTCCCAAATGGCGAGAAAGTTAAACGACTTACCCTCCGGAAACAGCGGTGTGAGTTGTTGGTTGTGGTATCTGAACACCTGATGGTCGGTGCGGAAAAATACCCCCTGGGCCGTGGCGATGGTATGCCATACCTCTCCAAAGTTTTGATGCTGCTGCGGCAGGGATACCGATAGAGAAGTGTAGGAAAAAACGCCGCGCTCGTCGGCGCTCAGGTATCCAAACTCGCCCTGACCGCCCACATAAACTTTGTGCGTTTGGTTGTCGCAGGCCAGCGACCGAACAATTGTCTTATTGGCTAAGGGGTACATCGTCCATCGATAGCCGTCGAACCGCAACACGCCCTGGTTATTGGCAAACCAGGTATATCCGTATGCGTCCTCTTCAATGTCCCATGTTTGGGTGCCGGCGCCAATGGTTCTTTTGTCGTAATTCGACACGGGCGGTATGCCCAGATTGGATGGTTGGCCCCGTAGCAAAGCAGGCAGAAGCAGGTATAGGACTACTA
>CAYOTJ010000020.1:8478-15357 GCA_964406855.1 uncultured Saprospiraceae bacterium | reverse complement strand
GTAGTTGCCGGCGTTCAGGTTGGCTACCGTCGAGTTGCTGGCCACTTCGCTGCCTAAGCCGCTGTCCCACTGGAAGAAGTAGTTGCCGCGGGAGGTGGTGCCTCCTATGGCCGTGATGGAGATAGAACCATCCATAGCGCCCGTACAGGACGCATTGGTGATGAAGGTATTGTTGGACAGCACACGCAAACGGGGCGGCTGCGACATGTTGCCGCTGGCCGTCACCGAGCAGCCGCTGGCATCGGTAACCGTAACGCTGTAAGGCCCCGAGGCGCGATCGGTGAGCACCGGCACATTATCGGGGGATACGCTCCAGCTAAAGGTATACTCCATGCCGGGATTGGGCACTACCACCCCGTCGAGGGTCAGCACCGCTTCTACCCGGCCGTCGCTAAACCCGTTGCAGGTAGGCGAGTTGAGCACCAGCGAGGCCCCCAGGTCGGGGCCGGCAAAAACTTCAACCGTGTCGCGCACCGTTACGGAGGGCATACCCGAGTCGGTGACGATAAACTGATAACGGCCGGCCGGCAGGTTATTGACCGTTATCTGGCCACCCGTTTGGGGTATCACCAGCGGGCCGTTGTTGGGGCCGCTCACGGGCACGGTATTCCACTCTACGCGGTAGGGCGGCGTGCCTTGGGCCAAAGTAGCCGTGATCATCCCGTCGTCGAAGGATGGGCAGGTAAGGCTGTCGGCTTCGAGGAAGATGAACAGCGGTTTGTCCGACACGTTGATCTGGCCGTTCTGGAAGACGGCCCCGATTTCGTTGGCGCCGATCACCACCACTTCAACTGCCGTGGGCGTATTGGTGAAGGTAAGCGGGCTAAAGTCGCCGATCTGGCCAATGACGTCGAAGCATACCTCGTACATGGCCTCCCCGTTGGGTATGGTAAAAGGCACGCCCAATTGGTCATAGGAGAAGGTAAGCACCCCCGGCTGAATGTCGCCAAAGTTGAGCGACTGGTTCAGGTTGGGCATATTGGGGTTGAAGCCCGTAACGCCCGTGTAGGAGAGCACAGCGGGGTCATAAGTCATGGTAAACTGTATCGACAGCAGGTCGACGGCATTGCCGGCAGTCACCGGTACGCATATATTCTGGCCCGGCAGCGCATTCTCGAAGGGGAAGCTGAACGTTACCGACTGGCAGCCCGTCATATTGGCGATGATGCCGCCGCCGCAGCTTTTGCCGTCTTCCACTTCTATGCGGTACACGCCTTCCTGAGGCACAAAAAACTCCACCTGATCGCCGTGGTTTATGTTCATCGTACGCACTTCGCCCCTAACGCTGGGGTCGGTCTCCAATACTACATTAATGGTGTAGGTAGCCGAGTTGAGCCACTGCGGCAAGCCGCCTGCCACCGTAAACGTGCCCGAACAGCCGTTGGTCGTGAGGTTGGTTACGCTGATGGCGTTGAGGTAAACTACGGCAAAGGCCTCTTCCACATTGGCGTTTACGCACTGGCCGGCCGGCGTGCCTTCATACTCGCCCTGCAAGGGCGGGCCCAGTATCAGGGCGTCGAAGGTAACGGGCGCAAACCACATCAGCAGCGGGTTGCCGCCATTGAAGAAGGTCTGAATCTGGCCGCCATTGAAAAAAGGCAGGTCGCCGGTGCGGCTGGGCCCCACATACAGGTAATACTCGCCTGTGGGCGGGGGCGTATCGGCTATGCAGGGGTCATTGCCGATGGCCGCAGCCGTAGGGCCGCTCACCGAAGGGGGGCAGGTATAAAAAGCATAGCCCACACCCGGCAGCGTAGCGCCAACGGGGTCGCCGGTCAGCACTTCATCGTTGGCGTGGTTGACAAACAGCGAATCGCCCCGGCACAAAAAGATGGTATCGGGGCTAATATCGTTGCTCTGGCCTACCAGCGGGCCAAAAGACTGGATGGTTCCCGCAAAATTGGCGCATCCGCCGGCACGGCCGGTTTCCGTTGCCAAGCGGCCGGAGTAGCGAATGGGTTGCGGAATCTGGCCCCATAACGGACCGGCGGCCCATAGCAGAGCAGCTACTAAGGCGACGAAGTGGACTTTACTCATGTTGCGTGTCGTTGAATACGCTAATGGGATTATTCGAAGATAAACCACGGTGGAATAAACGCATGCGAATGCGGTAATCGCATACAGCGAGGCGCAAAATTACAATCTCCAGCGGCAATATTTGTGTTAAAGATGAAAGTTTGGCTGCTGCCGGGCGTGGTTTCTGCGTTTGGCGTCGGCTGGGTTGCGGTTCGTTTGGGTATTTTTTGGGGCCACGCCGCATAGCATCTGCTTTCTATATCACCACGGGCGGCGCCGGGTGCTCCGCTATTATGGCCCTCCCTTGGGGTCGGGCCATACCGCTGCGCCCCCTTGTCCGGGGCCACATGCCGCTGCGGAGCCGCGTGAGGGGCAGAAGCGGTATGGGGCAGCCCCCCCTGAGGTTAGCCGGCTGCCATCGGGCCGGGTATAACCTCAACAGGGAAGGCTGCCCCATAGTAGCGGATGACCCGACCCCCGGCCCCCTCAGCAGTATGCCATCGCTTAGGCATCTGCCTCAAAGGGGGCCGGGGGGCACGCCCAAATGAAAACCTAAAACAGGTAGCGCACGCCAAACTGGAACTGACGCGGCGCGCCGGCATTGCGCCTTACCAGCAGGCCGGAGGCTAAGGAGCCGGCTTGTATCTGGTTGCTCTGGGTGGCGTTGTTGCTGTAGCCGCTGAGGTTTTGGGCGTTGAAGAGGTTGAATACGTCGGCCCGGAGTTCTACTTTGCCCGAGCCAATAGGCAATACGTATTGGGCGCCAAGGTCGAAGGTGTTCGACCAGGGGAGGCGGTCGTTGTTGCGGCTTTCGCCGGGGTAGCGGTCGCTGTTGCCCACGTAGGCGTCGCCGAAGGACGAGCCGTCGCCGTTGAGGTCGGTGACGCCAAACTCGCGCGCATCAGGAATGCGGTTGATGGGCTGGCCGCTCTGGATGAGGGCCGCCAGCGAGAGGGTGAGGCCCTTGGCGGGGTAGTAAAACACGACGGCATTGATGAGGTGGGTGCGGTCGTTGATGGAGGGCCCCCACTCGTTGCCGTACTCGTTGGCGTCCATGGCGCGGAAGTTGATGTCTTCGGTGTTGTTTTCGAGCCGCGAGAGGGTGTAGTTGAGCAGGTAGCCGTAGTTGTCTTCTCCGCGGTCTTTTTGCAGTACGACGCTGGCCGCGTAGTAGCGCGACTCGCCGCCCGACTCCGATACGACTACGTTGCGGGCTACGCCGCCTACGGTTTGGCCGTCGATGAGGCCGCCGCCGCCCGTGATGGGCACGGGGCGAGTGAGGTCGGCCTCAGCCGGGGTACGCACCACTACATTGTCGGGGTCGATGGGGTAGGGTGCTGCGGCGTTGAGGTTGCGCAGGCGGAAGAGCTGGTAGCTCTGGTTGTGTACGAGATCGACGTAGAAGAGGGTGTTGTTGTTGACCTGGCGCTGGTAGCCCAGCGTAAACTGGTGGGTGTAGGGGTTGTCGTAGCCCTCGGGGTTGAGGATGCGGCGCTCGCCGCTGAAGACACCCTCGCGCTGGCCCTGGAGCTCGGTATAGGAAGGGCCGTTGAGGTAGCTGATGGGCGTAACGGTACCGTCTACGAAGGCCGAGATGTTGCCGTCGAAGGTAATGCGATCGAGATCGGTATCCTTGGGCAGGATGTTGAGGTCGATGAGCCGCTGAAGCTGGCGGCGATAGTCGGCGGAGGTGGTGTTTTGCTGGAGGGCGTCGCTGTAGATGGCATAGAGCACTTTGTCGTAGAAGATGCCGTAGCCGCCGCGCAGGCTGCTGTGGCGGCCAAGGCGGTAGTTGAAGTTGAAGCGGGGCGCCAGGTTGTTGAGGTCGCCCTGATTAGCGGCGCCTTTGGAGAGGTCGTCGTAGTCGTAGCGCAGCCCCAGGGTGAGGTTGAGGCGGGCGCCGGCAGCCCATTGGTCTTCGAGGTATACCGAGTAGATGTTCTGGCGGGCGCCAAAGGCGGCAGGGCGCAGCTCTACGCTATAGTTGAGCACCTGCACGTCGGCGGGGATGTCGCGCACGCCGAGGTTGCCGCCGAGGTTGAGGGCGCGCAACTGGGCCAGTTGGGCGTCGTTGAGGCGCACGGTATAGTTGCCGTTTACATTGCCGCCGCCCAGCAGTTGATGGTCGGCGCTGATGACGCCCAGGCCGGCGCCAAAGGTGTGCTTGCCGGCTTGCACATTGACTTTTTGCTGAAACTGCACGGTGCTTTCCGTTTCGTCAAAGATGTAGCCGGGGTGCCCGAGTATGGCTATGGTTTGGCCGGAGGGGTCCTGGACGGCTACCTGGGGGTCGGTTTCGTTCTCGGCGCGGCCGTAGTTCCAGCGGAAGCGGCTGTACTGCACATTGGTTTGGAAGACGGCCTTGCCCAGGGTGTAGGTGTTTTTGAGGGCTACGAGGGCCGAGTTGCGGTCTTGGTAGTTGGCGGCCGAGGGGAAGGCTACGCCTCCGGTGAGGCCTCCGGCCTGGCGGCCGATGTTGACGATGCCGATGTTGGCGCGCACGGAGGAGCTGAAGCGATCCGACCACTTTTGGTCGATCTTAGCCGAGAGGTAGGTGAAGTTGTTTTCGCCCCTGGCGGTTTCGTTGACGCCCAGAGCCGGCGAGTTGAGGAGGTTGTCTTTGAGGTCGAGGCTGCGCTCGAAGTTGAGGTAGTAGAAGGTGCGGTCTTTGCGCAGGGCGCCGCCTACGCCAAAGCCGGCCTGATAGCGCTGGAAGCCGTCTTTGACGAAATTGCCCGACAGGTCGCGCTGGGCGAAGTCGGATTTGCCGTCGATGGCCGGGCCGGGGCGGGTGATGAAGAAAGCTTCGCCGGTGGTTTCGTTGCTGCCCGAGCGGCTGGTGATGTTGACGATGCCGTTGGCGGTGAGGCCATATTCGGCAGAGTAGTTGTTGGTGAGTACCGTGATGTTTTGGGCAAAGCCCACGGGGATGGCAAACTTCTGGCCGCCGAGGAAGCGCTCGTTGTTGTCCATGCCATCGATGAGGTAGCTGGTGTAGAGCGGATTGGCGCCGTTGATGGCCACGTTGGGGGCTTCGGGGAAGAAGCCGGTAGCCTGGCTCACATTGGGCAGGCGGTAGAGGGTGCGGGTGATGTCGCGACCTTCGATGGGCAAGGCCTCAATTTCGCGGCGCTTGAGCTCAAAGGCTACCTCGGCATCGGTGCGGTTGATGCTGAGGGTGTTGTTGGCCGTGACGACCACGGCTTCGAGGTCGATCTCTCGTTTTTCCAGCAGCACTAAGGAGAGGGTGAGGTTTTGGTTGGAGCGCAGGGCAAAAACGCCGGTGGCGCCGGCTACATACACCTCGTTTTCGGGGGTGGTAGCTTCATAGCCGTCGGTAGCGGCTAAGCCGGTGAAGGCGGCGCGGCCCTGGTTGTCGGTCGTCGCCACGAGCATTACGCCCCGACCGGCATTGGCGAGCTTCACTTCGATGCCGCTCACGGGCTCGTCGGTCAGGGAATTGACCAACGCGATGGTCACGCTGGATTGTGCCGACAGCCCCAGGCTGAACAGCAGTGCAAGCAGTAAAAAAATGTTTTTCATGAAATGGAATTGAAGCCTTATCCCGGCAAGGGAAAGACAAAAAGAAATAGGACGTAAAGGGAAGTTTTACGCCGATTAATGGATGTATGTTTTAGAAGGAGATTGACAAAGGAGATTAACAGAAGGGGCGCGGCGGCGCCCGGCCGGGCGAGGTCTGGCGCCAAAACAGCAGCGCCGGCGCCAGGATGGCGCCGTTTAGAACACCGGGCGTCCGGAACAATAAGACGCGCAGCGCACGGCACAACAAATGGTCTTTTGGCAAGGCTTTCCATTCCTGCCGCAGGGCATCGGCCCCATCGGCATCGGCTAAGCGGCGGAGGCGACCGCAGAGGAAGCCGGCCTCGGCGGCCATTTGCTGAAGGGTTTCATCTACGCGGGCCGTTTCCCAGGGCGCTTGCAACCATTGGGCGCGGTTGTAGGCCGTTTTATCGACGGCTACTAAGTAGGCGCCCCCGTCGTGGGCGGGGCCTATTACCCAGGGGAAGCGCTCCAGCAGGCGGCCGGCGGCGGCCAGATCGGATGAGCGCAGGCGGGGGCTGTCGTTGCCGATGGCAATGACGCGCTGGTAGCCGGCTGCAAACAGTTCTTCAAAAGCATTGGCGAAGCGCTCGCCAAAGGTAGCGCCTTGTTGCCGGCTTCCTTTGATGACCCATACGGGCAGGCCGCTCCTGCGAGCTACGGTCAGGGCGCGGGCATTCAGCAGCCGGGATACGCGTACCCCGGCTGCCGTCTTTTTTACCCACCTTTTTATCCGTTGCTCGGCGTCTTCTTCGCGCACGAAGAGTAAAACCGCCGTCCCGGACCGCTCATTTGCCTGCATAAGTTAACTGCACTTGCGTGGTAAAGATATTTTCTTTGCCTGGTTTTGCCGCTATCGGGAACCTTTGACACAAATTTTTACTTTTTTATGCCAGCCGGTGTGCAATTGATGCAACCGCTGACTCTTTATGTCGGGTTCCCAAAATAAGTGACCACATCCCTAGTTTTGTTTTGTGTATTTGATCCTGTATAACTCACTTTTTCACTTTTAACCGGCCTTTACCCCAAACTAAAATCCCCCACAAAGCCTAAACAATCACAAAGGTTTTTGTTGCTGCTTTTATCATTGCTTAAACGCCGGAATACCTTTTTACAACTGGTTTACAACTGGTGCGTTGCGGCTTCAGGCCGCTTCGCATAACCCCCGAAAACCCAGGTCCTGTCGGTTCCCCCCGCCTTCAGGAAACCCATCGATCCGCTTTGCAGCTTCGATGGGTTTCTTTTTATACGAGGATAAGTTTTTTTCGGATTGCGGGTCTTGATAAAGAAGCCCGGCCGGGT
>CAYOTJ010000020.1:6441-8468 GCA_964406855.1 uncultured Saprospiraceae bacterium | reverse complement strand
GGTAGAGGCGTTTTCACTATTTTCCCAGTCGGGATTGTTGGGGGCATATCCCGGAAGTTTATTGGCGGCTCTTTGAAGAATCCAGACAGGGGCCAGGCAGGCGCAACCCCGCCTGACCCTCCGCAAGTCTTGATTGGCCTAAAAATCAGCCCTCAAGCTCGCAATGAAATTGCGCCCGGCGCCTGCAATGCCCGAAGAATAGGGCCTGTAACGCTGATCGGTAATGTTTTCCAATCCCAGCGACACCGCCAATACCTGGTTGAGCTGTACCATTCCCTTGAGGTTGAGGGTATACCAGCCGGGGCTATAGGGGTTGCCTTTGTCATCGATGGCGTACAGATAGGGTTTACCCTGCTCTTCCGGCGCCAGGTTTTCGTTGGTCACCGTACCGTTATATACGGCATACGCCTCTAATTGCCAGCGCTTAGCTGCATAACGCAGGTGGGTAGCGCCAAACCAGGGCGCCGCATGCCGCAAGGGCGCTAAACTGCTGTCGTCCAACTCCTCTTCGCCCTGCTGATAGTTAAAGCGGGAGCGTATCGACCAATGTGTCGACCACTTCCATTCTAAGCCAACCTGCAAGCCATATACCGTGGCTCGGGCCGCATTCTGTATGGCCTCCACGCCGCTGAGTTCGCCATCGTATACAATGGAGTCCTGGCCGCCCAACGCAAAAGGCCGGCGCACCAGCGCATTGTCCAGCCAGGAGTAGTACAGCGACAGGTCGAAGCGCAGCGCCTCGCCCACCACTTTCGCAATGCCCAGCTCGCCGTTGTAGATATATTCGGGGCTGAGGTCGGGGTTGGGCACAACCACCAAGCCGGGGGTAGAGTCGAATACCTTACCCACGTCATCCACATTGGGCGATCGGAAGCCCGTAGCTAAGTTGAGGCTCCACTGCCAGCCGTTGCCCGGCTTAAAAATCAGGCCTGCGCTACCCGTAAGCGCTCCGTTGGCCATGTTGGCCTCCGTAAAGGGGAAGGGGTAATACGTATCGTCGAAGGTAGCGTCGAGCCCTACAAAGTTGTAGCGCAAGCCTGCCAGCAGGGCCCATTTTTCCGTCAGTTCCCGGTTATAAGCTGCGTAAGCCGCCAAAGACGTCCAGGTAGCCCCATCGGGGTAGCGGGCTGCGGCGGGCACACTCGCCCCCGTATTCACATTTTTATCATCGCCTTCCGACGACACCCGGTTGTAAACAGCCTCCAGCCCATACGACAACTGCTGCGTCTGGCCCCATCGCTTTAGGAAGTCGAGGTTGAGCGAGTAAGCCTGTACGCCCTCAGTGCGGTTGCGCAGGGTAGAGCTGTTGAGGTTCCGATCGTGGCGACTCTCGCCAAAGCGCTGCTGCGCCAGGTTGATGCTCAGCTCGTCAAAAGCTTTACCGCTGCCTTTATGGCGCACACTCAGGTGGTTCATCATCCATTCCTGAGGGCCATAGTACCACTCCGCCGATCGCAACAACCCGTTGCGATAAACCAACAGTCGGTCGTAGCGGGAGTAATCGGTCGTGGTAGAAAAGTGGAAGGCATAACGCATATCCCAGCGCTCATTCGGACTGAAGCGTAGCTGCTGCATCACATTATACTGGCGGTAGCCCGTAGGAACCTGCACTTGCGGATCATCATTGGTAATGATGGAGTCTACGCCATTGATGCGCTCTACATATTCGGGGCGCAGGTATTCGTCGGGGCCATTCGCCCCCATTCTCAGATCGCCAAAGTCGTTGATGCTAAAGCTGGTGAGCGACGCCCAGCGACGCCCGCCTACATTCAGGTGCAGATGCGCCGTTTTCTCTGCGCTGGCCGTGGCGTAGCGCACCGCCGCCCCCCCCGACCATTGGCCGGGTTTGGCGGCGCTAAGGGTGGGCGCCAGTGTCTGGAAGCGCATAACGCCTCCAATGGCGTCGCTGCCATACATTACCGAGCCCGGCCCAAACAACACCTCTGTGCGGCCAATGGCAAAGGGATCAAGCGAAATGACGTTTTGCAGGTTGCCCCCCCGAAAGATGGCCGTATTCATCCGCACTC
>CAYOTJ010000020.1:0-6431 GCA_964406855.1 uncultured Saprospiraceae bacterium | reverse complement strand
GTCTACCACCAGCAGCACCCGATTGGTAGAAAACCCCCGGATCATGGGGCTGCCGCCGCCAAACTGGCTCTTTTGTATAAATACCTCGCCCGACAAGCCCAACATATCGGCTGCCGTCTGAGGGTTCTGCATCCGCACCTCGCGGGCCGTAATGGAGGTAATACGGGCAGGCGTATCGGCCCGACGCTGCTCCCAGCGCCCCGCAGATACCACCACCTCGTCGAGCGAGAGGTTGGTAGCCTGGAGGGTCATTTTGAAGTTGGATCGTTCCAGATCGCTATAGCTCAATTGCCGCGATTCATAACCCAGCAGCCGCAGCACAATGTCGGTAGCGCCGGCCAGCGCGCTCACATCGGCTAAGCCGCGTTCATCTGTAGTGATTACCTGTTTTCGGGCTTCGCTACTCACCGTAGCCCAACCCAGCGGTTGCCCCGTATCGGCATCAGCTACGCGCAGCAGGGCTTGCGCCTGCGCGCCCAGCGATGACAATACCAGCAGCAACCATAAAGATATATACTTCGTCATGGTAAAATACAAAGTTACAGGCAGCCGGTATCCGGCTACCCAAAATGAATAACATCTGTAAAAAAAGGAATCGCCTGTGCACCCACAGGCCTCAGATTGTGGAAACTACCCTTCCGGGGGCGGGCTGGTTGGTTCATCCCCCCGGCGGCCTTCCGGCAGTAGCCGCGGCTTCCGCAACATTGAAACCGCCAGGTTGGAGGCTGTCAACTGCCAGACGCCGGGTGGAAAAAAAGCGGGGTTACTCCATTGCGGCGCCAACCCCGCTATGGGGCGGCTGTCGCAGGGGGGCAGGCGCTGAAAAGCCCTGGCCCATTGGTGCAAATGCGCCACGAGCTCCGTTTCACGCTCGTCATGCACACACCAGTACCACATTGTATCTGCCCGAGCTTCCGCTCGGGCTACGTCATACATTTTGCCCAAATAACAAAACTCGCGCTCATGCTCGGCCCTGAACAAGGGGTTGCGGGTTTCGATCAATTGGCGCGGAATCTTAAGCAATACCAATCGCCCATGCTCTTCCTCATGCGCTATCCGCTCGGATGCCGTGCTCTGTATGAGCCGGCGTTGGCTGTGAAACAGCGCGCAAGGCCCCCCCGCCTGAAACACCGCCAGGACGACCAACAGACCAACAACCAATAGCATCCGCAGGCGTGCCGCCCCGGATCGGAAAATGCCGGACATAATCAGGACGCTATAAAATATACGCCAACGCCATCACAGACCATCGGCTCTGTAGTCTTGCGCCGGCGTTGGCAGGGGCTATTTGCCGCGCTTCTTATTGGCGGGCGCCGGTGCGCCGGCAGCGCGGGCAGCCTCTATCCAGCGTGTAGGGTCGAGGTTGCGAAAGCGCGGCCCCGCCTCACGGCGAATGGCGGCCCAACCTTCCTCGGTCACGTTAAGCAACTGTGATAACTCCTGCACGCCTGCCTGATTCAACAGGGCCTCTATGCGGGCGCCTAAGCCCGGCAGATCGCGCAGTTGCGCAGGCGATGCTCCGGCCGGCGCTTTAGGGGTAGTTCTAACCTTAGGCGCTGCCGGCGCTTTGGGCTTGGGCGTAGTTTTTGCCTTGGGTGCGCGCTGTGTTTTGGGCGCAGCGGCTGCCGGCGTCTCTGCCTTGGGCTTGGGGCTGCGAGGCGTTTTGGGCGCTGCATCTGTGGGCGTCTCTACTTTGGGCTTGGGGCTGCGCGGCGCCTTTGTTGCAGGCGCAGACTCAGTTGCCGGCTTCGGCTCAGGCATAGGGGCTATCGGCTCAGACGTCGGCGGCTTGCGGGCAGCCTCCAACTGCTGCTTCAGCGCTTGCCAGTTAAATTGGCATGTCGACTCTTCAGTCAGCGCTTGTTTGTAGCTCTTTTTCAACGCCTTGCGTATCTTCTGTGCCTTCTTGTAAGCCTTCTCTGCTTTGCTCAACTGCTTCTGCAATTGCTTCAAACTGTCTTTCTCCATGTTGTTACTGCATTTATAAGGGGTATAAAGATAAGCAAATATAACAATAATATTTTTTGGGGGGCTGTCGGGCCGGTAGCGGGCGGATGAAAGAGGCTCCACCTCATAGCGTTTACTCCGCCCGCCACCGGCCCGCCACCGCGCCGTCCGCTATTATGCCCCGCTGCGTCCCTGTTAGCCAGGCGCCTTTTCTCTGAGAGCCGATTCCGTTTGCCTGATCTTCGGGGCATACCGCTTCCACCGCTGCCCCGGGCAAACCGATAATGCAAAGCCCTTGCTCTATAACTGTATGAATAGAAAAGCAGGGCGCAATCGCTCATCGACTTTTAGCGACGGCAAAAAAAATAAAATAATTCTCACCTCGCTACCGTTGATAAAGAAACTTGCCCCGGTAATTTAGCTATCTACACACGAGAACAAGGATCGCATTTATGCGTAAATACCCGTTTATGCAGTTGCGCGGCCTGGCAGGGTTGCGCAGTTCAGCATTGTTGCTATTGGCCGGCTGGGGCTGGATACACTTTTCGCGGGCCGAGCCGGCGGAGTCGCCGCTGCCTGTATTAGCGCCGACGGCAACGCTGACGACCATCGACTCCCTCAATTGCTGTTATACCCTCACGATCAACTACCAGCCGGATATCGATGGCGACATCGATGTGCTGGAAACCAACTTAGTGGATGCCGGCGCACTGTTCAGCGCCATCAACATCGACTTGCAATCCGGATGGCGCTATGAGCAAGTACTGGCGCGCCGACGCCTGCGCTGGACCCATGAAGCCGGACAACTGCCCACCGGCGAACAAACCGTTTTTACCTTCTGCATAGATGGCTGGAACGAACCCGAACCTGCCCGCCTGGCGCTCCGCTGGCGACGGGGCAATTTGCCGGTATTTGCCGACACCCTCGGGCTGCCATGCCAAGGTTGCCTGCGCCCTGGCTACAACCGGGTGGAATGCCGGCCTGACAGCAGCTATCGTTATGTTTTTCAGTTTGAAAACACAACGGGATTTGCCATTCACAGCCTCCGAATCGGCGAAACCGGCGCCGACGACAGGGTAGTAGAAACCGAGCTGAACTTTATGCCGCCCTTGGCCCCCGGCCAAACCTCCGATTCGCTCGCGCTGCAACTGCGCCCCACGCCCGACAGCTTAGCCGAGGTGTGCTTTTTGCTCACCCCCACCCGCATCGACAGCTCCGGGCTGCGCCTCGATTGCTGCACGGTCGAGCACTGCGTAGACCTCCCCAACTGCGACCGCTGCTGCACGGATTTTGACGTATTTACCAATGCTGTTGCCGAGGGTTATCGCTATGCGCTGGAGTGTTTCTACGGCGCTGATGAGCCTACCTTCAATCTGGAGGCCTATGCCCCCGGCCTCAACGACTGCGATTTGGTGGAATGGACCCTCGATGATCTTACCATGGGCGACGATATCGCAGGCGCCACTACCGGCAACGACCCCATCCGATTCCTCAATCGCCGCTCCAGCGAGTATGCGCTATGTATGGAAGTAACCCGGCGCAACGAGGCCGGCGAGCCCTGCTTTGGCCCCGATAGCACTCTGGTATATTGCGATACCTTCTTCATTGAGTGCCCCTGCGTACAGGAGAGCTTCATCGACCTCGATTTTGAATGCCCGCTGGAGTTGGCGCCCGTATGCGGCTGCGACAGCATGACCTACTTCAACGAATGCGCTGCCGCCAACTGGTCGGGGGTACAGGACTTGGAGCCAGGCGAGTGCCCCTATCCCATGCCGCCTTTAGATACCATAACCCTAAGTGTAACGCCTGATACGGGCTTAGCCGTACTGACATGGACTTCCACAGGAACCATCGACTACCGCTACTTCTTAGTACAGCGTTGCCTGATACCCGCTGATACCTGGGAAACCATAGGCCAGACGGAAGGCTCCGTGCTGACCTTTGATGACGTAGCGCCGCCCGGCGGCGAAGTAAAATACCGCATCATTGGCGTGGCTTTTTCCGGAAAATACGTTATCAGTAATACCGTCATCGTAGTGCTGGTGGCGGCGCAGGAAGCGCTTCCACTTGCGGGCCTGCGCATAGGCCCCAACCCCGCAGTCGGGCAGGTGCGCATTGATGCGCCCATACCGCTACAGGTGACCGTCTTCGACGCCTTGGGCCGCCCGATACTACAGTTGCCGCTGAGCGCAGCGCCGATACTGCTGAATACCAATTACTGGCCGCCCGGCGCTTACTGGCTGCGCCTAAGCGACGCCCGGGGGCGAACAACCCAACGTCGGTTGATCCGGTCGTAATTACCTAAAAGAGAAAACTACCCGGTTATTACTTTGCTTTTGACACAGGCTTAGCCTGTGCTGGAGATAGCATTATCTAATTTTTTACCAATCCAGCTTTATCTATGAAAAAAGCCACACTGTTCTATGGCATCCTGGCGGTCTTTCTGGTGCTGTCGCCCAACAGCGTCGTTAGCGGGCAGGATTGCCTGTCGGGTACCGTTTTTACCGATGCCAACAACAATGGTATCTTAGATGGCGGCGAAACCGGCATTGGCGGGCTTACGGTAGTAGCCATCAGCAATGGCGGCGCCGTACTGAATGCCACTACGGCTGCCAATGGGTATTACGAGTTTTGTATGCCGCCAGCGGGCGACTACTACCTGTACGTGCAGCTCAGCTCGCCCGATCTGGAGTCCAATCCGCCTACCCATTCAGCTACTTTTGCCGTGGGTATGCCCGTGACCGGGCTCGATTTTGGCATCATCAACCGGGCCGAGTTGGGGGTCATTGCCGGTCAGGCCTTCTATGACCTCAATGCCGATGGTCTCCAGGACCCCAACGAGCCCAGCCTGGTTGGTATAGCCGTAACCCTCACGGGCGGTCTCTTGACCGGGCCTGTAGTGGTGAGTACCGACGCCTTTGGCAGGTTCCGTTTTGAAGAGCTGCCCACTGGCGCTTATGTCGCCACCGTCGACGTATTGCTACCCAATACCGAATGGGCGGGCGGCGCAGCCCTCAACGTAGACCTTGCCGCCGGTCAGGTAGTGAACAACCTGCGCTTTGCCAGGCAACTGCTGCCCGGCTTTAGCGCATTAGTCGACTTTGTATGCTTCGACCTCAATGGCGACGCCCTCAACGATCCGGCTACCGAGCCGGGGATACCCGATGTGAGCGTAGAACTTTTCGATGCGCAGGGTATTTCCATTGGTACCACGCGCTCTGATGCCAGGGGGGTATATGGCTTTGCCGGCTTGCCGCCGGGTACCTACCGGGTGCGCCCCTTATTTGAACCCGCCCAGTATACCGCCACTACGCCTACCGAATATACCCTGACGCTGCCCATCGACAGCGCCCTTAACAGCGGGCCGTTCTACTTTCCGCCGCGTCGCAAGTTGTTTGGTTGTGGCATGACGGCTACAACCTTCCTCGGCGACTACTCGAATGGCTACGACCTGGGCAACGGCGGCCGCGTATTGGCCATAAAAGATACCCGCGATCGCAGTGTGGCGCCCTCGGGCGTGCCCATGCACTGGGGCGCTGTGGTAGATATCGATCATCCCGACTGGCGCGAGGCTAAGATCGGACAGGTATTTGGCGCCGCCATTGGCCACGACGACTTCCTGTATGTGACCGCTACCCGCCTGTACGGCAATGCCGATCTCAGCGCCGGCAATGGACTGGCTTATGCCGTGCATCCGTTTACAGGAGGCGTCAATACCTTCCTCACAGCAAGCGCCGCCCCTACAGCCGTGGGCGCCAACCAACTGTTTAGCAACAATCGCGGCTTGGGCAATGTATGCTACAACCGCGCCGACACCCTGCTGTACATCACCAACCTCGCCGATGGCACCATCAACGTAGTAGCTGCATTGGGCAGCACCCTCAATACGCCCGGCACGGTGCTACAAAGCTACAGCGTGACCTCCTTCAGCGCCTTGGCCTTAGCCAATGAACGCGTGTGGGGCGTAGGCTTCGACGAAGCCGAGCGGCAAGTGTACTTCTCTACGCCCGCTACAGGCAGCGTATCCATCATCCGCGTACCGGTTGATGGGGCCGGCCTCATTAGCGGAGGCGAAACAGTGGCCTTCTCGGTAGGCAATACCAGCGTTGCCGATATCGCCTTCGCGCACGAGAGCCAGCGCATGTTGCTGAGCGATCGCGGCAATCCGCACGCCGTCAAGCGCATTTTCGTCGGGCTGTACAGCCTGTACGACATCGTCGGCATTTTCAGCGACGTGCTGTCGTATTCGCGCTTGTTAGCGTTGGGATTAGCGACCGGCGTGATTGCGATGATTATTGACCTGTTCGTGCTGATGACTGCCGATATTCCGGGCGTCGGCTTTCTCGTTGGCATCGTGATTTTCTGCGCGGGGCATGCGTTTAATCTGATTATCAACACCTTAGGGGCGTTCATTCATTCAGGCCGCCTGCAATTCGTCGAGTTTTTCTCGAAATTTTTCGAGGCGGGCGGCAAAAAATACAAAC
>CAYOTJ010000019.1:0-16004 GCA_964406855.1 uncultured Saprospiraceae bacterium | reverse complement strand
ACATAGGGGCCCGCCTGCGCGAGCGCAACGGCCACCCCTACGCCGTGCGCAGCATCGGCGCCCGCCTCCCCCGCTGGATGACCGCCGCCCGCCAGCGCGAAGCCGTACTCAAGGCCATTGAAAAACTCAAAACTAAATAAGCCATGAGAAACAGAATTTACTTTTTGATTGCAGGAGCATTCGTTGTTTTTTCCTGTACGCGGCCTTCGGAAGACAATTCCGCTATCGAAAAAGCTGAGCCCTTTGATGAACAGGCTGAGATTGAAGCCATTATGAGGGTCATCGACAATGAAACAAAATGCTTTTTTGATGGAGATTATGAATGTTGGGCAAAGAACTGGAGCCATCAGAACTATGCCATGCAGGCATGGAACAACAGCGACGGCTCATCTGATGCCGCAATTGGTTGGGAAGAAATCAATTCGCAGGGTAAAGGGTGGATTGAAAAGTATTATAAAAACGGCGAAAATATTATTCACCCTGATTACAAGAGAGAAAAGCCGTTGGTTAAGTTCTTCAACGAGAAGACCGCCTATTTGAACTGGGTTCAATACAACGCTGATTCAGAAAAGAAGTACTATCGGGTAAGCAATGAAATACGGATTATGGAAAAAGAACCGGACGGATGGAAAATAGTCAATGTTTCGGCGTTTTGGGATAGCAGCGCCAAAATCTCTGCCGACAGTCTCGAACTGAAATAATTCATCGAAGCGCAGTTGGCTGTCCGATGACGCCGGACAGCCAGCCCGCAACGAGCCCGCACAAGAGCCTCTTGGGAAGCTCCGAAGGGATTGCCCTCCGCGTACGGCTCAGCGCTCAATTTGTCCGGACCAGGGGGTGCAGCGGTATGGCCGCGCTTACAGCCGACCCCAAAAGGGAGGCTGTAAGCGCGGCCATAATAGCGGAACACCCGGCGCCGCGCAGGATGCCATGCGGCGGTAAATGCCATGCGGCGGGGCCCCCTGTTTTTGTACCTTCCATAAAAATAAGTTTGGCGCATGACCCATTTTTTTGTTTTTTTGCTGCGCTTTGCAAGGGAAATACAAAAAAATATGTGGAATCAACGACTTCTGCCTTTTGTCTTGGTAGCCGGAGCGCTGCTGTTTGGTTGTAGCCGAACGGAGCAGGCCGGCAGCCTGCCTGAGCGACCTCATGCCCCCTGGGTATTTCGCTCGGTACTCGACTCTATGCCGCGTATGCTTACGGTGGCGCTGCACGATAACCTTTGGCTGGCCTACAGCGCCCAAAACGGCGCGCTTTACAAGGCCTGGAAAGGGGGCGTAAACTTTGACGGCGCTGTGTATACTACGGTGCATGGCCCTCAGCCCAGCTCCATAGGCAACGCCTGGATGGAAAACCGCTTTGCGCAGCCCTGGAAGGTGGTGCGGGGCGGGAAGGCCGAGCGCCCCGCCATACAGTACCGGGGGCACCGCTTCCGCGACGGGCAGGTGGAGGTCAACTACGAGCTCAGGCTCAAAGACGGGCAGGTGGTGAAGGTGAGCGAACGCCCGGAGTACATGACCAACGAATTTGAGCAGACAGGGTTGGAGCGGGTGTTTACGGTGGAAGGCGCCCCGGCCGATGCCGAGCTGGTGTTTGAAACCAACTTTGGCAGCATACCCTCTGCCACCAGCATCAAAACCGATGGCAAGTGGAAGGCCGGGAAAGTAGAGGACGTGCCCTTCGACGACATCTTAGCCGTAGATGTGGAGGGCGAACTGACCCTCAACAACCAAGGCACTACCCGCCTCGCGGCCTTCTTTGTGAAGCGCCCCCTGCTGGAGAATAAAAATAAGGTAGTGGGCAGCGAAGCAGAAGAGGAGTTGCCGCTGGGCTATCGCCTCATTGCACGCAGCGACTGCAAGACCTGCCACAATACTTATGTGCGCACCGTGGGGCCCTCTTATGTGGATATTGCCACCCTCTATCGGAACACCCCCGATAATGTGGCCATGCTGGTGGCCAAGGTCAAAAATGGCGGCAGCGGCGTATGGGGCGAAGCGGCCATGACCCCGCACCACGACACCCCCGAGCACGACATAAAGGCTATGGTGAGCTACATCATGGAGTTTGACGCCGAGCAGGAGGCCGCTATGGCCGCCGTGGAAACAAGCGGCAGCGTGCGCGAAGAAGATGCCCTGCCCGGCGATGCCGAAGCTAAGGAGTCGGACTTTTTGCCCGGCGTACGGGTGAAGGTACTGGACATCAAACCAGGCATCAGTTCGTTGGACGAGATCGACTTTAGCAAAGCCGCTATGGCGGAGGGCATTGTGCCCACCCTGCACATAGAAGGCGAAGACTTTGGCGACCTGGCCGAAAACTTTGCGCTGGAAGCCGAGGGCTACCTCCGCATTCCGAAGACCAACAACTTCACCTTCCGCCTCATCAGCGACGACGGCTCGCGGCTCTACATCGACGATCAGTTGGTGATCAATCACGACGGCCTGCATGGCGCCTCGCCCATGGACGGCGAAGTGGTGCTCAAAGAAGGCTACCACCCCTTCCGCGTTACGTTCTTTCAGGGCGCCGGAGGGCGCTCGGTGTCGCTGCAATGGCGGTCGTTTGACACCAACATGTTTGAGCCCATACCCACTACGGTGGCCCTGCACCACCGCAGCAAACAGCAACTGTCGCCCAAGGCCGGCTCCTGGGGCGGCGGAAAGATCATTGCCGGCGACGGCGCTCCTGTAGCCGGCGTGCACCCGAGCTTTGACCTGAGCCAGGCGCGCCCCGACGGCTTCTCGCCCAAAGTAGGCGGTATGGACTTCCTGCCCGACGGCCGCCTCGTGATCAGCACCTGGGATGCGGAAGGCGCCGTATACGTGCTGGAAGGCGTGCAAACGGGCGATCCGGCAAAAATGACCTACAAAAAAATAGCTTCGGGCTTAGCTGAGCCCCTCGGCCTGAAAGTGCTCGATGGCGAGATATACGTGCTCCAGAAGCAGGAGCTCACCCACCTCATCGACCACGATGGCGATGATGTCATAGATGAATATCAAACCCACAGCAACGCCTGGCGGGTGTCGGCCAATTTCCATGAGTTTGCCTTCGGGCTGGCTTATAAGAAGCCGTACTTCTATGCGGCCTTAGCCATCGCCATTCTGCCGGGCGGCGCCAGCGCCAACCCCCAGATACCCGATCGGGGCAAGGCCGTGCGCATTCACGAAGAAACGGGCCAACTGGAGTTTGTGGCCGAAGGCCTCCGCACCCCCAACGGCGTGGGCATTGGCGCCGACGGCGAGGTATTCATAGCCGATAATCAGGGCGACTGGCTGCCCTCCTGCAAGATACTCCACGTCACCAAAGGCGCCTTCTTTGGGTCGAGGGCCGTCGATTCGGTGCGCGTGGCCGCGCAGACCGTCAAGCAGCCTGTCGTATGGCTGCCTCAGGACGAGATCGGCAACTCGCCCTCCACTCCCGGCTGGCTCAACGTAGGCCCCTATAAAGGCCAGATGATCCACGGCGAGGTTACCCACGGGGGCGTCAAGCGGGTATTTGTAGAAAAAGTAGCCGGCGAATACCAGGGCTGCGTGTTCCGCTTTATGCAGGGCCTTGAAGCCGGCGTCAACCGCTTGGTATGGGGCCCAGATGGCGCCCTGTATGTAGGCGGCATAGGCTCTACGGGCAACTGGCAGCATACCGGCAAGCTTTGGTATGGCCTTCAGCGCCTCCAATACAACGAGCAGACCACCTTCGAGATGCTGGCCGTGCGCGCCAAGTCGGACGGCATGGAGATCGAGCTCACCGAGCCTTTAGCCGACGGCCTGGGCAGCCTGCCCACCGACTATACCGTGCAGCAGTGGTGGTACAAACCCACCCACGAATACGGCGGCCCCAAGCTCGATCAGGAGCGCCTCAACGTCAAGTCGGTGAACATCTCCGAAGACCGCAAGCGCATCTTCATAGAGCTCGAAGGCCTCAAGCCTCAGCACGTGGTATACCTGCGCCTGCCCAACGACTGGACGAGCCGCAACGACCGCGAGATATGGACCACCGAGGCCTGGTACACCCTCAACAGCATCCCAGAAGGGCAACCCGGCTTCCGCCGCCCGGCTCCTGCCCCTGCGGCGCCCAACACCCTGTCGGAGGCCGAGCGCAAAGCCGGCTGGCAACTGCTGTTTGATGGCCAAACTACCCGCGGCTGGCATAACTTCGGCAAGTCGGGTATAGGCGCCAGTTGGAAGGTAGCCGACGGCGCCCTCTTCCTCGACGCCCAGCGCCATGCCGACGGCCACTGGCAGGCCGCCGACGGCGGCGATATCGTCTGCGACAAAGAGTACGAAAACTTTGAGCTCCGCTTAGAGTGGAAAATTGCGCCCTGCGGCAACAGCGGCATCATGTACAACGTAGTGGAAAGCAAAGACTACCAGTACCCCTGGCAAACGGGCCCTGAAATGCAGATCCTCGACAATACCTGCCATCCGGATGCGACCATCGAGAAGCACCGCGCCGGCGACCTCTACGACATGATCGCCTGCAACCGCGAGACCGTGCGCCCCGCCGGCCAGTGGAACAGCGTGCGCATCATCATCAGCCAGGGCAAAGCAGAGCACTGGCTCAACGGCCGCCGCGTAGTGCAGTTTGAGTTGTTTACCCCCGAGTGGCAGCAACTCATTGCGGGCAGCAAGTTCCGCGAGATGAAGGGCTTTGGCCAGGCTCGCCGCGGCCGCATCGCGCTGCAAGACCACGGCGACCCCGTCTGGTTCCGCAACATCAAGATCAAACAACGCTGATCGTATTCGCAGCGGGCGGCGACGGCCGCCCGCTGCGCCTGTCTTCACTAAAAAAATCAAACCACTGATATGGGAATTTCTACTCGCATACAACTCTCCGTGATGATGTTCCTGGAGTTCTTCATCTGGGGCGCCTGGTTCGTCACTATGGGCACTTACCTCGGCAAAGAACTCAGCGCCTCGGGCGTCGAAACCGGCGTAGCCTACCAGACCCAGTCGGTAGGCGCCATCATTGCGCCCTTCATCATTGGCCTCATCGCCGACCGCTTTTTTCCGGCCCAGCGCATCCTGGGCGTGTTGCACCTCGTGGGGGCCGTATTGTTGTGGCAGGCCTCGCAGGCTGCGGGCTTTTCGGGCTTTTACGCCTATGTGCTGCCCTACATGATCCTGTATATGCCCACCTTAGCCTTAGTCAATGCCATCTCCTTCCGGCAGATGCAAAACCCCGAAAAGGAGTTCTCAGGCGTGCGGGTGCTGGGCACCGTGGGCTGGATCGTAGCCGGCCTCATCATAGGCTACCTCAACTGGGAGAGCAACGGACAGTTGGAGCTCACCTTCCAGATGGCCGCCGGCGCTTCGCTGCTGTTGGGCGTCTTCAGCTTCTTCCTGCCCCATACGCCGCCGCTCAAACCCCGTAATGAGCCTGTGACTGCCCGCGATCTGCTGGGCCTCGACGCCCTCAGCCTGCTCAAAGACCGCTCCTTCCTCAGCTTCTTCATTGCCTCGGTGCTCATCTGCGTGCCCCTGTCGTTCTACTACAACTTCACCAATCCTTTCCTCAATGAGATTGGTATGGAGCAGGCTGCCGCCAAGATGAGCATGGGCCAGATGTCGGAGGTACTCTTTATGCTGCTTATGCCTTTCTTCTTTGTGCGCTTAGGCGTCAAGAAGATGCTGCTGGTGGGTATGGCGGCCTGGATATTGCGCTACGTGCTCTTTGCCCTCGGCGATACGGGCGGCAACTATTGGATGCTCATCTTAGGCATTGTACTCCACGGCATCTGCTACGACTTCTTCTTCGTCACCGGCCAGATATATACCGACGCCCGCGCCGGCGAGCGCTTCAAGAGCGCCGCTCAGGGCCTCATCACCTTGGCCACCTACGGCGCCGGTATGTTTGTGGGCTCGCTGGTGTCGGGCTACATCGTCGACGCCTACGCCACTGCCGATGGCGGCCACAATTGGATGAACATCTGGATGATTCCCGCAGGCATTGCCGCGGTTATTCTGGCCCTCTTTGCGTTTAGCTTCCGCGAGAAAACACAGGCGGCTTAGGCATCGCTTGCCGAGCCAGAATTTGAACCTGTTTTAATGATATACCGCCCCTCCGGGATTGCTGCGGCAACGTCTCGGAGGGGCGCGTCTTTAATACTTATCGTTCGCCAAGCCAAGATTCATAAATCCTGATTTGGAAAACCATCCAACAACCACTGCATCATAGCCGCCCGGGCGGCCTCCGTCAGCGGCGCGCTTTTTCCGGTGACGTTCTCTACCTGCACAATTACCGTTTCGGCCTCGGCTGCGCACTGTCCATTCTGAAACAGTCGCTGGTAAATGCGCACCGAGCTGTTGCCGACCTTCATCAGGCCCGTGCCTATGTCTACCCGGCCCGGCCAGGTGATCTCCCGCCTGAAATTCAATTGCAGGGAAGCAATGACATAACTGAACTGCCCGCTGAGGTCAAAGGCCTTTGAATCGTACAAAAACTCCACCCGGCCGGTTTCCAGAAAGGTCGAAAACACGGCATTGTTTACGTGCCCCTGCCGGTCGGTATCGCTGTACCGCAATTTGTCGAAAGTTTGGAGGGGGAAGTCTTGGAAGTTTAGCTCTTTCATGGGGCTAAGATAATTGATGTGTTTTTTTTGGGCCCCGCCGCGTATCGTTTTATTTATTTGACATACTGCGCGGCGCCGGGTGCTCCGCTCTTATGGCAGCCTGCCCAGCGTCCTTTAGGGGCCACTGGGCAGGCTGCCATACCGCTGCGCCCCCTGGTCCGACACCAGGGTATGAAATCTATTCAGGGTATTATTCACAACCGCAGTTCTCACAAGCTTCCAAAGTTTCAAAAGGTACTACTCCGCCGCAACCTCCCCAGACAAACTGCTTGCATTTTTTATCCTCCGTATCAAAATAATATCGCGGTATGGCGGCATTGCAGAGGCCGGGCTCTGGTATTAATGCGCAATTGGTATCACATTCAGTAACAACAGACTCATCTTCACAACAGGAAGAAAACATAGATACAGCGACTACGATGGCCCCAATGAGCAAATTTTTCATATTGTTTATATGTTTATTGATGAATGACTTTGGCTGTACCTATGGCCTCTAAGGCCTTAGATGCAGCGTATAGGTACTTGTTAGACGTCATTCGGAATGATCCAGGTTGGCTATGCAGCCATAAAGTAGCCAATAAATCGGCCATACCATTCCAACCAAGGGGCAACAAACTCTAATAAAGCATTTTGCCAATAGTAATTTTTCCGCGTAATCAAGGAAAAAAGTACTATTGGCAATCGCTTTACCAAGGCAGTTAGCGTTACGAGCAAAAAATAACTGATAATGGCAGGTAGAGAATAGTTATTGAGCACGCGCTGAGCATCTCTTGCGCGAGCATAAATTGACCTAAGATGCCAGCTTAACCGATACTTATGCGGCAAAACAGCATGATAAAGCCACCAGTCAGGGTCAAATCCTATTTTGTACCCTGCATGGTACAATCTAAGCTGGAGTTCATCCTCCTCGCCATAGCCTACTTGAGCATTCATACCCAAACTTGTATTAAAGCCTCCTACGGCTAATAATACCTCGCGTTTTATGGCCAAAACACCCGCAGATAAAAAGCCGCCGCCTCCCGGAATAATAGTACCTCTATCGGAGCGGAGAGCTTGTTTTTGGCCAAAATCAGACGCTAACCATCGTGGAGATGGTCCATAAGGATGCCAGGGGTAATACATACCCCCGAAACAATCGAAAGTATTTCCTTCAATAATGGCTAATGCTTTCGCGAAAAAATCTTCCGGCACTTGGGTGTCATCATCTATAAAAATGAGCCATTTGCTATCAGACGCGTTAAGCCCTTTATTTCTTGCAATACTTAAACCAGGCTCTTTTTCATTAAGAAGAAGAAAATTAGTGATTGGAAATGCTTTTTGAAGCAAACTTAGTTTTTGATTGAGGCTGTTGTCAACGATAATAACATCTTTTGGGACTAGATTACTCAACGATATTGACCTTAGGCATTGCATGAGAACTCCATTCCGGCCACTAGTAGTAATGATGACGGATAAGCTCATGGTGCAAGATTCCATGACACATTTGGCAATCTTAGCATATTTAATGACTGGGGCAAGCTGGTTATCAAAGGAAGTTCATCTTCAACAGATAGAATATGAAACAGAAATGCATCATACAAACGTTCTCTATCTCCTGTCTTGTCTCCTATGTGTAGATCGACGCTGTATACTCCTGGTAATAGTGGCGTGCAATCAAATTCAACGCTGAAATGCCCTCGCCACCACTTGGCCGTTGGAAAATTGACATTGTAATTTCTGTTGTTCACGCCTGAAACAGGATTCAATCGCTGGTTTTTAATGGTTATACCAAGTACTGGATTATAAATTGGAACCCCATCGCAGACAAATTCTACATTAATTTTCATCCTCGATTTATATGTTCCTGTGGCAAATAGCGCCCCATCCATTTCAAAGGAAAAACTTCTTATAGACCCTGTTTTATCGGTCATACGCATGGTATTCTGACTGCTCAGATAAGTGCTAACTACTGCGTCAGAAGCACCTATGTTTATTACTTCACCGTTGTCAAAAAGTATAGCTTTTGAGCAAAAAGTCGTTATGCTTTCCATTTGGTGGCTAACCATTACGACCGTTTGCCCATTTCCAACCATAGATTTGACTTTGCTAAGGCTTTTTTTTTGAAACTCGGCGTCACCAACAGCTAAAACTTCATCTAATAATAACACATCAGCCTCCAGATGAGCAGCCACCGCAAAGCCCAGCCTCACTTGCATTCCAGAAGAATAACGCTTGATGGGTAAATCTAAAAAGTCCTCTACTCCTGCAAAAGCTACAATCTCGTCGAAGCGCGTATTGATTTCGCCCTTTTTCATGCCTAGGATAGCGCCGCTTAGATAGATGTTTTCCCGCCCGCTTAATTCAGGGTGAAATCCTGTGCCCACTTCTAATAAAGAGGCAACTCGCCCGGTAAGCATAAACTCCCCTTTGGTCGGTTCAGTAATTCTGCTAAGTATTTTAAGCAGGGTGCTCTTCCCTGCGCCATTTCTACCTATGATGCCTACAATTTCTCCTGGATAAATATCGAGATTAATATTTTTAAGCGCCCAAAAGTAATCTACATTGGTCTTTGTAGGCGAAGGGTGAAAAAAATTAACAATCGTTTCCCGGAAGGTAAGATACCCGGCGGCCCCCTGCTCTTTCCTTACATATCGTTTGCCTAAGCCTTTAATACTGATAATGGGAACACTCATTTTATACCGTCATTATATCCAGTCGGCAAAGGCCTTCTCTGCCGATCGGAAGTAAACAAACCCGAACACAAATATAAGCCCGGTCAAAGACAAGCCTATAATAGCGCTTTGGTAAGGGAATTCCCCTCCCAGCACGCTCCATCGAAAAGAATCGATCAAACCTGCTACGGGATTTAATTGATAAAGGAGCTGCCATTTGACCGGTATGCGCTGTGTTAGGAACCCTACCGGTGAAATAAATAGCCCCACCTGAATGAAAAAAGGGAGGGCATGGCGGAAATCTCTATATCGGACATTTAAGGCCGACAGCCATAACCCAATGCCTAAAGTTAGCATGGCAGCCCATATAAGCCAGGGAATGACAAACAGCCATTGAAAGCTGGGGATTAACCCATAAGCCCAAAAAACAACCAAGGCAATGATATAGGCAATGCAGAAATCTAAAATAGCGGTCAAAAGTGTAGAAGCAGGAATCAACACCCTGGGGAAATATACTTTGGTAATCAGACGCTCATTACCTACCAATGAGGCCGATGCCTCCGTGATCCCACTTGATAATAGCTGCCAAGGCAATACCCCTGTCAAGGCAATCAAAATATAGGGTATTGGTTCTTCTAACCTAAACCCGGCCACATGGCCAAAAACAAGGGTGAAAACAACAATGGTAAAAAGTGGACGAATTAGCGCCCATATGATCCCAATAGCGGTCTGTTTGTATCGTACTTTTACATCTCTCCAACTGAGTACATAGGCAAGATCTCGATAATGCCATATATCTCTCAAATAATTCTTGTATACCTGGCCGGCCTTGATATGTATGTGGCTATTGCTCATGCTTTGGCGTGGTGAGGTTATCTGAGAATGACGATTTTACCCAGATCATTTTTAAAAAAACGGTCAACATCAGTTGTATGAAGATCGTAAAGATCACCTGCGTTGTCTTTTACCATTACCCGATAAAGATATACGCCATTAGCTAGTTTCTCGCCCCATTCATCCGTGCCATCCCAAGTAAAATCAGTTCTGTGTGTTCCAATTTTTAAAGCGCCCAGATCCTCTTGAGTGAGCTCTCTGACAACCCGGCCAGACACCGTCATAATCTGTATACTATAGTCGAGAGGAGGTTCATCGCCCGTGAGTGTGTAAACGAAATATGTTGCTGTACTAAAAGGATTGGGATAAGGTAAAAGGTTTGATATACGTCGCTCAAGGATAACTTCAAAGTTAACTTCATACTGCAAACGACCAGACACATTCCCACTGGCATCCCTGGCTCTGACAATCAACTGATATTTGCCGCTTTGTTCAAATACAGGTTCCCATTCTACACGCGCTTCATTGTCTTCAACATTAAGCGCCGGGTAAAATCTAATTTCGCTTTGACTAAAGTAGAGCGGCCGGATAATCCCATCCGGTTGTCTCAGTTGGAGTAAAAAGCTTGACGTATCTTGTACCAGTAAATATTCATTTTCATCTCTGAGTAAGATTCTGACAAATGGTTTAGCCGCAACAATCTCTCCATCCGTAATGCTACGGCCATCAAATGTTATATCCAATAGAGGATTTTGATCATCCTCCAGTACTTCAAATGAGATAAAAGCCTGATTATTAATACGGGTTAGCTCAATAAGTATATTATCTGGGTTGAGGTTCAAAGACAAACTACTCTGGCTTTGCAAGGAATCTGTTGCTATGATTTCGCTTAGAACATAGCGCGCATTGGCAGCAAGAGCAGGTATATCCACACTTTTCTCGATAAGCAAACCTCCTTCAGAACTAACCGTTATTGCTAAGGATGTGCTGTCAGTAGGGATTGTGGTAACATTCTCGATAGCCAACTGAATCTTTAGGGGCGCTCCCTGTTGTAGAGAATCTGCTTCAAAAATATAATCAGCCGAAGCATTTAATGCGAGATCGGGCCGACCTTCGTAAATTACTGTCCAATGATCTATCTGAGGGCAAGTGGTTTCATACTGATCTTTGGCAAAATAATCGAATAGTAAAAAAGGATAAGTATCTGCGCTTACATCTTGTAAATTCAACATGCCTGATGGCGATAAAGAATCAGCCAGTAATTCCCGCTCTCCATTGAGTTTGATGCCGTAGAGGCTGAGCCTGATTGTATCATCTACAGAAGTGGGCGAAGACATCCATTGAGTAAAAGCCCAGGATTTAGCGGGGCCAATAGGGCCAGAGTGCATTGAGCCTTCTGTCCAGTAGCCTGGTATTGCCACCTCTGTGCTTACCGTTCCTTGTTGATTATCTGCTATTAGCTCTGTGATCAACCCTCTATCTTTGCGATAAACAAAAATATAGGGCCGCATAGTACTAACGAGTTCTCTTATGCGCGATGCGCCTTGTGCTTCCAAGACATTGAATATATTACTCCCCTGTAGCGATATACTGTCCATCGCCCAACTCCCTACGTTCAGCGTACTCCCAGGATCATTGATGGCAGGATAAACCAACACCAGATGATCCGGGGGGATGATGTTTTGAAGAAAGTTGATGATATTAGTTCTATCTTGTTGTGTGGCAGTGGGGAAAGAAAAACACGCAATGGCAACCTGCGTAGAAGTATTCACACTACCATACTGTCCTGGGTTGGCATTTCGCCATAATCGACCTAATGTATCTACTACTACAATTTGAAGAGACTGGGATATATTCCATCTGAAAAAATCACTCCATGCATTTCCATTAACAAAACCGCCCGGCCGGTTAAAATCTTGATTATTAATGGAACGCACACTATTTCGGACGAAAAGGTCGCGAATATTGGCGATGAACTCCAATCCCGTTTCATTTATCGCTATTTTATCCACCTCATTCTCCCTCCACTGCCCCCAATGCCCCTGGCTCCAACCTGCTGGCGAGCCGGCTACATAAGTAAAGGAGCTGGTTTCCCAGGTATAGCCGGGGCTGCCGGGGAGGCTGTCGGGGCTGATGCGCCAGTAATAGACGGTGCTGTCGAGCCAGTTGAGGGATGGCGTCCAGCTCACTACCCCGCCGCCCTGACTGATGGCCGTGCGGGCCAGGGGTTGGCTAAAACGAGGATCCGTATCTACTTCTACCAAATATGTTTGAACCGGCGCCAGCGCGTCGGCAGTAGAGGCTTTGAGGGTTATGGGCGCTTCGCCCACCAAGGCATACCGGGTAGGCCATACCGGCAAAGCTACATTATCGACAACGTACAGCGGCGCCCCCCGCTGGCCGCCAGAGCGGGTGTAATCGTTGTTGAGCTCGGCAACAGGAGCCGGCAGCTCCTCCCGCTCATCGGCAGGGTCGACGGCAAAAAACAAAGTATTGAGCCCTACGCTGGCACGCCCGCGGGTGGGCAGGCGTAGCCGTATGGTTTGGACGTAAGGCGGCGCAGCGCCCCGCCAACTACCCAAACTGACCATTTGCCCGTCCGGAAGTTGCTGGTCAATTTGCACCGAGAGGGTGTCCGACAAATGCCGCCCGAGGTTCATGAGGTCGAATGACACTTCAAAGCTGTCGCTTTGCACACTAACCACGCTGGGCGCAAAGCGCACGCTGCCCGGAACGATAAGGTAGTCGGCGCCCGGCGCGGGGTTGAGCTTCAGCGCCGGGTCGCCGTTGAGGGCAAACTGCTGCCGCAAAATGCGGTGGGGCATATCGGTATACCCTTCAAAATCAGCATAGGAAGCCTTTAGGCCGTCGCCTATGCCCTGGCCGTATTGGGCGCCCCCCATCTGCTGGTAGAAGTTGCGTCCAAAATTGTAAAGGGCGTGGATGTATCCGAATCCCTTGGTGGCGCCAAAGGCTGCCGCCCCTTTATCTGGCAAAAAGATGAAGCGCTCGCCTATGCTGCGGAAGCTCACAAACATATCCCCTGAGTAGCAACCCAAAGACAACATTAGGGGGTATTTGCCGGCATTGGCGTAGTTGTCGGGGTTGTCTATGTTAAAATCAAATACGCCGGGGCTGGAGTGGCCAAAAAAGGTAATAACCGACACCCCCTCATTGACGCGACCGAATATCTGATCGGAGAGGCTGGTTTGAATGGGGTCTGTGCTGGATTTATAAAAGCCGGAGGTGCGCGCCCCAAAGGCCGACTGCTCAAAGGTAGCCGCCATCTGTTCTAAATTGGTGCGTATCGATTGGCGTTCGCCCGCAGTTCCGCCTCCGCCTAAGTGGATGACGTTTTTCATCCAGGCCCGGCCGGCTACCGTTTGTTCGGCTGCCGACTGGCTTTCGAGGGCCTGTACCTTGGCCAGATAGATGCGCACTTCATCGGCCTCGACGGCGGGCAGGCGCCCCAGCGCTACCTTGGGCGCATCATAGTGGTTGCCGGCGGCCAGCAGGTTGTCGCTGGCCGGAAAGCCAAAGGAAGGGAGAAAAAAACTGATTTCTTCGGCTGCCGTCACCTGGGCGGCTGTGCGCACTTGGTTGTAATCGCGGCCCTTGCCCATGAGGAACACATAACGCAGCGCCCCATTGTGCTGCCCGCGCAACCAGTGAATAAAATTGCGAATGGCTAAGGGATGCCGTTCTACGCCATAAGCAAACTGATCGTACAAATCGGCAATATCCACTACGGCTACGCGATAGCCGCCGCCGGCAGGGCTGCGCCGATAGTCGGCATAAGCGCTAACCCAGTCGGTAGCCCCCTGCCGCAGCCGGCTGTGCGTGATGATAAGGAAGTCGGCGGGCGATTCAGCCAAAGGCGTCAGGATGCGGGCCGTTGCCGCAGGCGCAGCCAGCCAGCCCTGATCCTCGCCCACCAACAGCCATTCGGCAGCTTCGGCAGCCGCCGGCAGCAGTGCGCGCACCAGCCCGCCTTCGCCCACAGCCACTATGCGGCGGCCTGTGCCGAGGTCGTACAGTACAGGCTGTCCCGCCGATTCCGGGAAATTGGTTATCTCCAGTAGTACGGGGGCGTCTGTGGGGCCTGCGCTGAAGCGCAGGGCGCTTTGCCCTTGGGCATTGGGCAGGGCAGGGTAGCGCAGCGTAGCCAGGGCCAAGCTGGCTTCATCGCGGGAGTCGGCAATGCCGCGGCTTTCTACCATCAGACCATCGGCCCAGTTGATGGATGCCGGCAGGGGAATCGTGGGTTGCTCTACCTTCCAGCCATTGAAAGCCGACTCGTAAACCAGCTCGCCATCAGCCAGCAATTGCTGTTGGTGCGGCCCGGCTGCACAGGCATAGCGCACCGTCAACTGCGGAGCAGGGCCGGCTGCATAAGGCATGCTCACCGGCAACCCAAACGATTGGGCCGCCGCCCCGTCTTGTAGCATTTGATCCACATTCCGGGTGCCATAACCTTCTCCTATGCCATATTGAGAAAAATAAATGGTAAGATCGCTGGTGCGCAGGTATTCTTTCAGATAGCGTTCGCTAAATACCAGCGAGCTCTCCCGCCAGAGGTAGGGCGTTGCCGGAGGAGGATTGCTGAGGTCGTTGGGCAGGGCCACATAGCGACGGGGCGGAGTAGCGGCATCTATAATCCAGGCTAAGTAGTAGGCCGCAGTATCGTTGATGAGGCTATACTCGGGATTGAGTTGTTGGGACGTTGGCGTTTTGAAGAGGTAGGCGTCGAGCTCGCCCCGGTTGCGCTGCCCCCAGAAGGCGGCGTAGTCCTCGGAGCTCCAATTGTCTTCCCGTGTGAGGTAGAGGGGTATTTCCCTACCGTTGTGGTATAAGCGCCAGGCGCCGCCAGGCATTTGTTGGGCCGGAGTCCAGCCCCAGGCTTCCAAGTCGGCTAAGCCGATGCGGTACCAACCGTCGTCGGCAACAGGTATGCGCCAGTAAGTTGTATTATGCCGGATCCACTCGGGGCCATAGAGCGTGTCCTGCCCGGTCCACATTTGAGCATGGGCGCCAGAGGCGCTACAAAGCAAGGCCAGCCACAGTAATAACCGTCTCATAGTTTCCAGGATTTTTTCCGCCTTGCAAAGATAAAAAAAAGCTCCTACATCAGGGGAGGCTCATGAGATGTAGGAGCAAGTAACATACTATGAGAAAACTACACGACACAAAGGTAATATAGTGAAAATGCTAACGACATGCGTTTTACGCAGTGGCGTGCAGGGGGGAGCTTGTGGCTGGAATGAATGAGATTGCGGGTATGCCCCTTTAAATAGCAGGGCTGAAAAAGAAAAAACCTACACCTGGACCATTAGCCCAGGTGTAGGAGCAACAAACATACTATGAGAAAACTGCTTCAAAAATACACGCACAACTGTACATTTCGATCCAATGATTATGGAACGGTAGCTTATTTTTGGTAAACGGCGATCTGGTTTCTTGAAGCGGGTTTTAAGAGGGGCAGACACCAGGATATAGAAGTGAGCTTATCGTTCTCCGGGCCGGGATTCATGAATCCTGGCTCCGAGAACATAGTGCCGGGCACAAACGAAAAATCGGGCTAAAACGTTATATTTGAGCTTTAATCAAAACCCCGTGTCATGCTCGGAAAAATCTTTGGCGCAATCAAGAGCTTGTTCAGCTCCTTATTTGGCGGATCTTCGGATGGTGAGAAAACCTCTTCGCCTAAGCCCGCCCCTGCTCCGCCGGCCAATACCCAGCCGCCCAAACCCACCCAGCCCCCTAAGCCCTTGCCCTCAATTACACCCGACCTGGCCCAGGACGGTTCTGAAATACGACCGGATACCGTGGTGATTGTGGCCCACGAAATGGACCATGTTGTGATTGTGCCCGGCGAACCAGACCATGATTTTGACGAAGACATCTTTGATGCGCCGCCGCCCTCAACCCCGCCTGTATCATCTCCTCCACCC
>CAYOTJ010000018.1:0-16442 GCA_964406855.1 uncultured Saprospiraceae bacterium | reverse complement strand
TTTGCTTTCCTACGACGCCCAAAGGCCCTATCCGATGGCTTCGTTGAGGTCGGGCAGGCGGCCCAATTGCTTCAACACCCCCACATGCGAGCGAAGCGCCGTAAAGAAGGTATCGTTTTCCAAGTAGGGAATGCCAAATTCCCGCGCCGTTTGCTCCACGATGGGGGCAATTTTAGGGTAATGCACATGGCAGATGGTAGGGAACAAGTGGTGCTCCACCTGAAAATTGAGCCCGCCCACGTACCAAGACAGCCATTTGTTGTGGCGCGAGAAATTAGCCGTCGTATTGAGTTGGTGAATGGCCCATTCGTTTTCAATCTGCCCGTCGGCATTGGGTATCGGATGAGCCGTCTCTTCTAAGCTGTGCGCCAACTGAAAAACGGTGGTAAGTACGAGGCCGGAAACAATATGCATGATCAGAAAGCCCCCAATGATCTGGCCAATGGGCAAGCCGACGGCTACGGGCAAACCAATGATGACGGAAAAATAAACCACTTTCAGTAGCGCGATACGCAACAAGGTGATGCGGTTCTCTGCCGGCGTATTCCGGTTTACACCCTCGGCTTTATACTTGTAGAACTGCAAAAAGTCCTTAGCCGTCACCCAATACAGGGTCATAATGCTATAAAAAGCAAACGCGTATATCCACTGGAAGCGGTGATAAGAACGAGCCTCGGTATGCGGCGAAAACCGCAGGACAAGCTTGTCGTTGATGTCGTCGTCCATATTGATGACGTTGGTATAGGTATGGTGCAGTACGTTGTGCTGAAGCCGCCAGTTGAAGATGGATCCGCCCAGTAGCCACAATACGCCCCCCATCGCTGCATTGACGCGCGGACTGGCCGAGTAAGCCCCATGTATAGCGTCGTGCATGACGCTCATGCCTAAGCCGGCCATAGCCAGGCCCATTACCGTCCACAGGGCCATGCTCACACCCGTCGAGGGCTGCGCTACCAACAGCACAACAAAAGGCCCAATGTAGGCCGTCAGCAGTACAAGGCTCTTTACGACCATGGTCGTATTGGCATGGCGGGAAATGTTGTTTTTTTCGAAGTACTCATCTACGCGGCTCTTGAGGGTTATGAAAAACCGCCGCTTGTCTTTGTCGACAAATTTAATCTGCGCTCTGGTTTGCATAAAAAATGAACAAGTTTGATGATAAAAGACCCAACCATTTGGACAACTTAGGGCATGTTGCTAAGGAAAATCAAGCGAATACATTGTGGTAATACCTGCCGCATGGCTTCAAAAAGCACTTTGGTGGAGTCTGCACAACAGGCAAGCAGCCTTAGGCTGCCGAAAGGTAGGTATAAATCATCAACTTGCTGTATATCGGGGGGCGCTAAAAAGCGCTATTTTACGATTACTTAGCGCTACAATGGGCTATACGATAATAAAGTATTATTTTTTTGGGCGTACCCCCCGGCCCTGTTGGTCCAAACCTTCCACGAAGGCCATATACCAAGGGCCGGGGGTCGGGCTATCCGCTCTTATGGGCCGGCCGGGAAGAGGAATGCTCCATTGGCAATCCTTCCTCCCGGCCGGCCCATACCGCTCCTATCCCTTACGCAGACGCGCCTACTGAACCACTACAAGCCTGCCAACGCCTAATGAGCTGCCTGCCTCGTCCTGAAGGTGCAAAAAGTATACTCCCGGCGCCAAGTCGGCATCGAGGGCAAGCGCGGTTCCGCTGAAGGTGCGGCGCCATACCACGCGGCCGTCGGCGCCCATGAGGCTGGCCGTTTTGGGGCCTTCCGGCACATGCGTCCATTGCAGGCTGGCATGCGGGGCTGTCGGGTTAGGATAAACTTTCCATACCGTTTCCGGCCTGGGGCCCCGCCAGGTGGATACCAGTATAAAATCTTCGCCCACCGTATGGAAAACGGTGTTGGTGATAACGGGCTCATTGAAATCAAAGTAGATGCCGGCATTGTTTTCTACGCGGGTTTCCAGCGGCGTATTCCGGTCGATGCGGATGGCAAAATCGACAAAACCCTGCGAAGCGGCTAAGTTGGTGGTGCTGTCGGGCAGGCGGATGTTGTCGAAGGTAAAAACCAAGGTACGGTTGCCTTCAATGCCGGCGCGGAAGTTATGACTGGCGCTGCCGGCCTGAAAAGTGCTGATGTCGAGCCAGGGCGACAGTTCGTCGCGGATCACTACCGTGAAAGCCGTATCGGTGCCCGTGTTCTGAAAACGCAATCGGTAGCGGATGAGGTCGCCGGCTTCTACATAGTGGTTCTCGCCGTAACCTTCCGGGAAAGCCTGCTTATCGTTGGGGTCATAAGCCCCTTGGTTGGGTATACAAACCACGATACTGGCCGGGCTGGGCGGATCGAGAGGAAACTGGTTGCTCCAGCCTGTGCTGAACTGTCCCTGTTCATTTTCACCACAACCCTCTATGATGGCGGTAGGCGAAAAGTCGTCGAAGGGGTGGAGCGCCGCCTGATCGATGCGGAAGATATACGTGGCGCCATTGGCGGGGAAGGTATACAAGGCCTCTTCGCCGCTGGATAGCGTATTGAGTACGCCCGGCGCCTGCATCATCATCACAGCGTCTTCCACAACGATGTATTCTACCGGGGCGATGAGGTCGCCTGAACCTGAGTTGCGCACCCGGAAGCGCACCTCATTGCCTGCGCACTCGCCTTGCACGCGCAGGCTGGCGCCCGACCAGCCCGCCTCGGCGGGCCGGCATAGCTCGTTGGGTGTGATCGTGAGCTCTGAGCAGTGGGTTTGGCCCAATACGGCGTCGCAGCTCACCAATACCTGTACCCAAAAGGAATAATACTGGCCTGGCGCCAGATCGGAGAAAACCCAACTGATCTCCTGGCCATTGACGGAAGCGGGCGGCAATTGGGCGCTCTGGTAGGTGAGTAGGGGGTCTAGCAGCAGGGTAGCGGTGGGGGCTACGGCTACGGCATTGCCGGCATTGTACACCGAAATGTAGTAATAGCTGCTAAAGCAGCGCCGCAAAAAAGGCGACGAAAGCCCGGCTATTAGTTCTGCGCAGGGTTCTACGGCTCTGGCCGCCAGGTTGAGCTCGACTTCCTGCCCGGCTGTCAACAAGGTAGCAGACGCTGAAGTTGTACAACTTTCCCATAGCGGCGAGGGCGGCGTGTAGCCAATGATATAACTGTCCAGCGGAAGGGAAAACGAGTAATGGCCGGTAGCGTCGGTAAGGGCATAAAAAGTGCTGCCATCAATAGCGGTGGCAGAAATGGCCCAGCCCGAAAGACCTGTTTCGCTGTCGTCGTAAGCGCAGTCGGCGTCGGCATCTTCCACGAGCCGGCCATTGAGGGTAGCGCAGGCCTGGGCTTCCAGATCAATGAAGCGAGCCACATGGGCCTCTTCACAGGAGTTGCCGGGTATGCTGATGGCTAAGGTATACATACCCGTTTGATTGGCTAATATGGTTATGGTTGTGGCGGTGCTGCCGTCGGGGAAGGTCCACTCAAAGTCTATTGGGCCAAAATAGTTGGGGGGTATTATGCCCGATAACTGGTATTGATTACATCCCAGCAACTCGATGTTCATATCGCTGATGACGATCGCCTCAAAGGCTGCCACCTCAATTACGTCGGTTGTGTGGCAGTTGGGCTGGTCGTTGTCGGTCACTTTAAAAGTGTAAAGGCCCTCCTGTGTGGCCAGCGCATCCTGGGTATTGGCGATAAAGCCATTGGGGCCGGTCCACTCATAGCTGAGGTTGGGGGCTGTAGAGGTAGTACTTCCCTGTAGCAGTACATCCTGGGTGATGCAGTTGAGTACGGCCAAAGGCCCCCCGGCGTCTGCTTCCAACTCAACCCCAATCTCTGCGGCGACTACTGTAGTGCAGCCATTGGCATCGGTGATGGTGAGGGTATAAACACCGGGGAAAAGGCCCTGATTGACAGGGGCGGTATTGCCGTTGCTCCAGAGATAGGCATAGGGCGGCGTGCCGCCTGTGACGCTTAGGGCCGACAGGACGCCATCGCTGGTGGAGCCGCAGGAGGCGGGCGTTGTAACCGTTTGTACCAAAAGGGGAGGCGGCAATACGACTGTAACGCAACCCTGGCCCGTGCAGCCTGCCGCGTTGGTGATGGTGACACAGTAGGTTCCGGGAGCAAGGCCGGGGTGGACGGCTCCAATGAACCCTGTGCTCCACTCATAGGTATATGGGCCGGGGCCGCCGCTGGCAAAGGCGAAGACGGTAGTAAGCTGATCATCGCAGATGCCCGAAAATTGGAAGGTAACGATCGGAGCAGGGATAACACTGACTACTGACACAGCCGTGACCTCCTCCCCCAATGCATCCGACACGGTGAGTTGGTACGTTGTGGTGGCTGTGGGCGCTGCAACGGGATCCGCACAGTCGTCGCAGCTAAGGCCCGAAGCCGGCGTCCAGCTATAGTTGTAAGGCGGCTGCCCGCCACTGGCTACGGGCGCGAGGCTAACCGATTCGCCGGCACAAATGGTGTAATCGATCAGTTCAACCGTTAGCGGCTGACCGCTAACCCCTAAAGACAGGCCAAGCGAGGCCATGATAACCGCCAAAAAGCGTCCTGTAAAAATTGCACGCATGTGATGAAGAATTAAATGATAGCCTTGAGTTCTCGTCAGGGTACAAAAATTCAGGGAATCTGGGTAGCATGCAACTCGATTTTTAGGCAGATGTAGAAATTAATTTCCTGAAAAATAGCGACGAAAATAAACGTATAATGTGCTTTAGTTGGCTTTTTTCAGACAAAAATCAGATAAGTAGTGTGTAAAAAATAGATTTGTGTAGAATTTTATTCTTCATTATGGGGTTACAAAAGCCTAAAAGGGGAGCATAAAAAGAAAAGCGGCCAACAAATTGCATGACAATTTATTGGCCGCTTGATTGATGTGGGTAATGTAGGATTCGAACCTACGACCCCCTGCTTGTAAGGCAGGTGCTCTGAACCGACTGAGCTAATCACCCATTTATATTAGGACAGAAGCGCTTTGCTTCTGCTGAAAACCGGCTCGCCCAAAGGGCTGAACCGGTATGCTTATTGTTCTGAATTGTGTCAGATCACTTAAGCGAGTGCAAATATATGGCGGGTTTTGATATTGCGCAATAGTTGAGGGTTATTTTTTGCAAAAAAATTTATTCACCCCGGGCGCTCTTGTGGGCGAGCTTGGCGCTGATTAGAAATAATTAACCAGAAAACCTCGCTTTTTTGATAAAATTTCCGTTCTTTGCGGCGTTATTTAGACTTGGCTGCCTATATTTTGCCGAAGCGCATCTTAATGATAGCGCTCTATCATGAGCCGGGCGTTGCCAGCACATATTCAAGCCATTAGAAGAGAGGAAAAAAACTGGATGAAATTATTTAGTCTTTTCAAGCAGGAATTGGCCATCGACTTGGGCACCGCCAATACGTTGATCATTCAGGATGGTCAGGTGGTCGTAGATGAGCCGTCAATTGTGGCCGTCAATCGCCGCACCAATGAAACCATTGCCGTGGGGCGTAAAGCCATGCAGATGCATGAAAAAACCCACGAGGACATTAAAACCATCCGACCTTTGAAAGACGGCGTTATCGCCGACTTTCAGGCCGCTGAGAATATGATAGAGGGGATGATTAAGATGATCGGCCGACGCCGGCGCTTTTTCAACCACATGAAGATGGTGATCTGCATCCCTTCCGGCATTACAGAAGTAGAAAAGCGGGCGGTTTTCGACTCGGCTGATCACGTCGACTCCAAGGAGACCTACCTCATTTATGAGCCGATGGCTGCGGCCCTGGGTATTGGTCTTGACGTGGAAGAGCCGATAGGCAATATGATTATTGACATTGGCGGCGGTACTACCGAGATTGCCGTTATTGCGCTTTCGGGTATCGTCACCGATCAGTCGATCCGCATTGCCGGCGATGAGCTTACGGCCGATATCACCAGTTATATGAAGCGGCAGCACAACATCCTGATTGGCGAGCGCACTGCCGAGCAGATCAAGATTCACGTAGGTTCTGCACTCCACGAGCTGGAGGACGCCCCCGATGATTTTCCGGTCAATGGCCGCGACCTGATGACGGGGATTCCGCGCCAGATCAAAGTAAGCTATCAGGAAATTGCACATGCCATTGACGAGTCGGTAGCCGCTATTGAAGAGGCGGTATTGCGCGCGCTTGAAGCTACGCCGCCCGAATTAGCAAGCGACATCTATCGCACGGGCTTGTACCTCACCGGCGGCGGCGCTCTGCTGCGCGGCTTGGACAAACGCATTGCGCAGCGCACAAAACTACCGGTACATGTGGCTGAAGATCCGCTTCGCGCCGTAGTTAGGGGCACCAGCAAAGCGCTGAGCGACACAGAACGTTACACGGCTATTCTCATCGACCGCCGCAGCGTGTAAAGCGCTATGGCGTCGCATATTTTATAGTTTGTATCAGCAGGTTTTGTGTGTAGACCTCTGGGTTTATCATGCTGCTTCTCGGCGCAAAACCTGTTATTATTTACCTTACTTATGGGGAGCTTGCTGCAATTACTGCTGACGCGCGGCGGCGCCTTTCTCGTGTTTGCGCTCTTAGAGGTTGGCGCGCTATACTTAGTGGCTAATTTCAACAGTGCACAACAGGCCGTTGCAGCGGAAACCTGGTCGTTATATGCCAATCGGATCAATGAACGGCGCGACCGCATAGCGGGTTATCTAAGCCTCAAGAACAAGGTGCGTCAATTAGAGGAAGAGAATAGCCGCCTCATGGCCCTGTTGCCCAACGCCTCCTACTCCGATAGTTTAGTAGTAGATTCAATTAAAGATGATAAGCTTCGGCAGCGATTTGTGTACTTGTCGGCCAACATCATCAATAAATCTCCGCAAAGCCTCCGGAATACCTTTGTTATAGATCGGGGGCATATACATGGCGTGGAAAAAGGCCAGGGCGTAGTTACCGATCAGGGCGTGGTAGGTATTGTTATTCAGGTGGCGGCCCAGCATGCCCGTGTTATGGCTGCCTGGCATCAGGATTTTCGGCTAAGCGCCAACCTAAGGAACAAAAACATCTATGGCTCGTTGGTATGGGAAAATACCGATACCCGCTTTATGAGCCTCACGGCCATACCCGAGTACGCGGCTGTATCATATGGCGATACGGTGGAAACGACGGGGTTTTCCAATATTTTCCCTTCGGGTATCCCACTGGGTTTAGTGGACAACATTGACATTAAGCCGGGCGATAACAATTACGACCTGCGCATTCGCTTGTTCAACGACCTTTTTACCCTCAGGCATGTGTATGTGGTGAGAGACCTCAATAAAGAAGATCTGGATAAACTTCAGGCGCCGGCAGAAGAATAACGAACAAAAATCATGGACAGAAGGATACTCAACAACATCTTACGCTTTTTTCTGCTGGGTATGGTGCAGGTCTTTCTGCTGTATTACATTACCTGGGAACTTGGGGGGGTAAATTACCTGCACATACAGCTATACCCTTTGTTCATCATGCTGTTGCCATTTAGGACGCCGCCTTCCTTAGCCATGTTGCTGGCATTTTTACTGGGTTTTGGTATCGACTTATTATACGAATCGTTGGGAATACATGCCGGAGCGGCTGTTTTTACGGCTTACTGTCGTGCAGGGGTGCTTCGGGTACTCAAGCCGAGGGAAGGGTACAACATTACCAACAGCCCCACCAAGGCATACCTTGGCGACGCCTGGTTTTTTCGCTATGCGGCCCTGATGATGGCCCTACACTTATTCATCTATTTTTCCATTGAAGCGTTTACTTTTGTGTATTTTGTGCAGATTATTTCCAAGACTGCGGTCAGTTGGACGGGGTCTATGCTATTTTTAATGATGCTGACGTATGTCTTTAACCCTAAAGCGTGATACCGAAGGCCTTATATCTTGTGTCGGATCGTAAAAACAACCCTCATTTGTTATGCCCGTTGCAGATATTTATCAGGAACGTTCTGTTATCATTCGGGTCGCTTTCGCCTTGATAGCGATACTGTTGGTGTATTGGCTTCTGAGGCTACAGGTATTGGATACGCCTTTTCGCGACAAAGCGGAGGCTGCCGGGGTAAGCCGGCAGACAGAGTATCCTGCCCGGGGGTTATTCTACGACCGAAATGGCGAGTTGCTGGTGGTAAATGCGCCTATGTACGACTTGCTGGTGACTTACAACCAGTTTGAAAAAAATAAGGATAAGTTTGATACCCTCAAATTTTGCCGTCTTCTGGGAATTACGCCCGAGTATTTTAATGAAAACATGACCAAGAACTGGCGAAGCGGCCGCTTTGCCAAGTCGGTGCCCTTTGTTTTCCTCAGCAAGATAACCCCTGCCCAATACGCCGCTTTCCAAGAGAGTATCTATGAGTTTCCGGGCTTTGCGGTACAGTTGCGCAATGCGCGGGGCTACCCGCACCCCCAGGCGCCTCACTTGCTGGGCTATATCGGGGAAGTAGATCAAAAGATATTGGAAGACTCTGCCAGTATCTACGACCCTGGCGATTACATTGGCGCTTCAGGGCTTGAGAAGTTTTATGAATACTTCCTTCGCGGAGATAAGGGGGTGACACATATATTGAAGGACAACCTCGGGCGCAGTATTGGCCAACTTGACGAAGGCAAAAGAGACAAACCTCCTACGTCGGGGCTGGATCTCCTAACCACCATAGACCTTGAGCTCCAGGCCTATGGTGAAAAACTCATGGCCAACAAAGCAGGCAGTATTGTGGCCATAGAGCCCTCAACCGGAGAAATCCTGGCTATGATAAGCACGCCGGGCTACGACCCCCGCTTATTGGTTGTAGGTCAGCAGCGGGGTCAGGCTTACGCCGCTTTGGCTACCGATTCGCTGCTTCCCCTGCTCAATCGATCGGTCATTGCTCAATACCCTCCGGGCTCGCTCTTTAAGCCGCTGGTAGCGCTTATCGGGCTACAGGAAGGCGTCATTACGGCCGAGCGAGGCGTAGCCTGCGGCGGCGCCTATTATTTAGGGGGTCAACGTCTTACCGGTTGCCACGCCCACCCTTATTGCGGCAACGTGGAAACGGCTATTCAGTATTCTTGCAATGCCTATTTTGTGACGGTATTCCGGGACATCGTCGACCAGTTTAACGAAAAAACGCCCCGTCGTGGCCTGAATACTTTCAATGATTACCTTCAGCGGTTTGGTATGGGATCGCCATTGGGCGTAGATATTCCCTCTGAGCTGGCGGGCAACTATCCTACGAGCGAGGACTACGACCGCAAATTTCGCAATGAAACCGGATGGAAATCGGTGTGGATACGATCGCTGGGTATTGGGCAGGGCGAGCTCCTGATGACCAACCTCCAGATGGCCAACTTAGCGGCAACCATTGCCAACCGGGGCTACTATATTACGCCCCATTTGGTGCGTGCCATGCGCAACCAGGACAACCAGGTTGTTAAGGCGCCTTTGGCCTTGGATATCCACAAAACAGGTATTGATGCCCGCCACTTCGAGCCCATCATCAATGGCATGGAGAAGGTAGTGATTGCCGGTACGGCCCGCAATGCTTTCATCTGGGATATTCCGGTATGCGGCAAAACGGGCACCGCTGAAAACAATCAGGGCAGCGGAGAAGACCACTCCATCTTTTTTGCCTTCGCACCCAAAGAGAATCCGAAAATAGCCATCGCCGTGTACATCGAAAATGGCGGCTGGGGCGGCAGCTATGCGGCGCCCATCGCCAGCCTTATGATCGAAAAATACATTAAGCGCAAAATTGCGCCTGAGCGGGAGTACCTCGAAAAGCGGATGCTGGACGCCAACCTGCTGCTCAAAAACAGGAGGCCATAACATGGGCGGCCTTTCCGGAAATACCGGGCGCGAGATGCTGGTTTCGGCCATTGTGGCTGTGGCCCTCAACGGCGTCATTGGGGATGGCAACGACATTCCCTGGCGATTGTCGGGCGACCTGAAGTTTTTCAAGCGCGTTACAACGGGGCATCATGTTATTATGGGGCGAAAAACTTATGACAGTATAGGGCGCCCCCTGCCCAACCGGACGAACATCATACTCACCCGCGACCCTTTTTTTGCTGCCGATGGCGTACTAACGGCCCATGACCTTAACGAGGCTTTAGAAATGGCCTATGATCATGATGAAACAGAGGCTTTTATTATAGGCGGCGGAGAAGTGTACCGGCAAGGCCTTCGGCTATGCGACCGATTGTACCTGACGCGGGTGCACACCCATGCCGAGGGGAGTGTGTACTTCCCTGAGCTGGATATGAGCGAGTGGACCCTCGTTTTGGAGGAGCGCTTCTCCGCCGATGAGCGCAACGACTACGACTACGCCATCTGCCGTTACGAGCGCCGGTAATTTATCCGGCCGTTTGAACGGGTTGGGCTACCCGGGCCAACAACTCCGTCAGGCCAAGTTGAATGCCGATGGTCTTATCGGCGGCGTACCACCTTTGGAGGTCGGTTTTGACTTCGGTAAAGATGGCCTTTTTTTCTTCTTCGCCGGCAGCGGCGGCCATTCTGGCTTTTGCTTCGTGCATCAGCGCCTGGGCATCGGCCGGCCGCGGCCCCCAATGGCCCAATACTTCCATTGTTTGGGCGTCAAAGACCACGGTAATGGGAATGGCCCGCCCGCCGTTGGTAAGGAAGGCGTCTATGAGTTCGAGGTTTTCGTCTCTGAGTACAACCCGATGCTCGGCCGTAGGGCAGGCAGCGGCCATAAGTTCTACAACCGGAACAATCTGAGCGGCGTCGCCGCACCAGGCCTCGGTGATGGTGAGCCAGCGGGTGGGGCGCTCAAGCGATGATAAAACCTCGCGGGTTTCTTCGGTAAGCCGGGTAGTTTTATCGATCCGGTTCATCCGTACTACGTTCATACGGGTATATTCGAGCATGGCAGCCGACTGGTCGGGGCCGGTGGTTTTATTGTCGGCCTGTAGCTCGTCGATCAACTGGCGGTATTGCGCGTAAGTGAGCGCCTTGTTCCATTGGTCTGTTTTGATGTGCGTCGTCATGGCTAAAAAAATTACATGAAGATTATTTCATATAATGTCATGAGTTGTAAAAAAGTTAGCTGGGCCCGGCACTTTCTCAACTTTAATGTGGGGCCTACGTCGCTGCGGAGCCGCGTGAGGGGGTGCAGCGGTATGCGCGGCCCCCAAGGGCGCGCATAAGAGCGGAACACCCGACCCCCGGCCCCTGAGTTGAAATGACCTTCGCCAGGGCGTACTGCTTAAGGGGGCCGGGGGGCACGCCCCAAAAACCTTAACCTCAACCTTAACCTCAACCTTTGTATCTTCGCCATCTCAAAAAGAGGTGATTATGGATTGGATATCGCTGTTTAAGGCCCTGCACGTGGTGGGTTTTGTGAGTTGGTTTGCGGGTTTATTCTATTTGGTGCGGTTGTTTGTGTACTATGTGGAGGCCGACGGCCGCCCGGAGGCCGAGCGCTTGTTGTTGCAGGCGGAGTACTTGGGTATGCAATGGCGGCTGTACCGCATCATTACCCATCCGGCGATGGTGATTACGTGGCTGGCCGGCTTAGCCATGTTGGGTGTGGATTTGGCCGGGATGCAGCCGCGCGCTTACTTCAGTACGGGTACGCCCGGCTGGATGCACCTTAAACTGGCGCTGCTATTGGGGCTAACGGGTTATCATTTCTATTGCAAGCGCATCATCAGGGGGCTTGAAGCGGGTAGGCGCAGCATGTCGGCCTGGCAGTTCCGGCTTTTCAACGAAGTGCCTACGCTTTTGCTGGCGGGCATCTCTTTTACGGCGGTATACGGCAAAGTGGGGACCCTCAACTACGCTTACTTAGCCCTGGGGCTGGCGCTTTTTGGGGCGCTGGTATACAGTGGCGCGAGGGCCTACAAGCGGCGCAGGGAAGCGAAGCCATAATAATTTAACCTTGGGAGGGCGTTATAGCCCTCATAAACGACCAGTATGCCATCTCGTTATATAGCCATTCCTTTAGTTATGTTTTTGGCGGCGGCCTTTTACTGGGCCTTTGCCTACGATGACGCCTATGCCTTTTGGGTCATTCCGCCGGTCATTGCGCTGGCATCTTTGTATGTGTTGGAGCCTCAGCTCAACTGGTGGATATGGAAGCGCTACCCGCCCGATCTCAAGCCGGGGTTCCGGCAGTTGCTGGAGCAGCATAGCGGTTATTACCAGCGATTGGATGATGGGGCGAAGCGGGAGTTTCGGCGGCGGGTGTTCCTGTTTACGCAGGGCAGCGACTTTATGCCCCAGGCTTTTGAGGAAGTACCTGAAGACATCAAGGTAATGATTGCCGTTGGGGCTGTGCAACTTACGTTGGGGCGGGAGGATTTTTTGTTTCCGAAGTTTGAAACGATCATCGTTTATCCGCATCCTTTTCCATCGCCTCAGTACCCCGAGCACTGGCATGGCTCGGAGCTCTATGAGCCCGACGGGGCCCTGCTGTTTTCGGCAGAGCATCTGACGCGGGCGTTTATTCAGGAGCGCCTCTACCTCAATCTGGCGCTGTACGAATATGCCCGTGCTTTTCGGCTTGTATACGCCTACCCGCCGCCGCCGGATGCGGCGGTGTACCCGTGGGAAGCGCTGGAGCGCGCATCGGGTTTTTCGCAGGAAGCCGTAAGTCGCTGGATAGGGCTTGACGAGATTGATGCCTTTGGGGTAGCGGCGGCGTTGTTTTTCAGTATGCCGGATGCCTTTGCGCGGGAATTGCCGGAGGCATACGCCGCTTTTCGGGCGTACTTTGGTCAGGATCCCCGGCAGCCGCCCCGCAGCCTGTCTGCCTGACGCCAATGCCTGTATGATCCCGGTCTGATACTGTTGCGGCATTTGGATCGGCGGAGCTTTTGCCCTACCTTTGCGACGCCAAATGATAGCGCCAATGAACTTGCTGCCCATTCACGACCTGATATTTGAACCGTATTTGTCGGAAGCCCAGATCCGGCGCCGGATAACCGAGTTGGGTGAAGCCATAGAGCGGGATTATGCAGACCGTCAACCGCTTTTTGTGGTTATGCTGAAAGGCGCTGCGATATTTGCGGCCGACTTAGTGCGGGCCTGCCCGCTGGAATGTGAACTTGCTTTTGTGCGCTTGGCGTCTTATCAGGGGGTACAGTCGACGGGGTCGTTGGTGACCCATTTGGCGCCCAACCCGGAAGAAATACGCCATCGGGATGTAATTGTGGTAGAAGACATTGTGGATACGGGGCACACGCTGTCGCGCTTTTTGCCGTTGCTGCGCGATATGGAGCCGCGGTCGTTGGCGGTGGCCTCGCTGCTGGTGAAGCCGGATATGCTACAGCATCCTGAAATTGAAGTTGACTACGCCGGCTTTTCCATACCTCCCCGCTTTGTAGTGGGCTATGGGTTGGACTACGACGGGCTGGGGCGCAATCTGCCTTCCATTTACGTACTGACGGAGCAATGACCTGTACCGGGTCAGGTGTAGGAATTTTGTATTGGGCTGTGCAAAATTTGGGCTTTCGTTGCAACTTTACCGTCCGTTGCGATGTGAATTAGAGTGATCAGGCGGCCCTGCGGGCCGCGCCATAAAACGAAAACGTCATGCAATACGATCTCACCGTCATTGGCTCGGGCCCTGGCGGCTATGTGGCGGCCATACGAGCTGCTCAACTGGGCCTCAAAACCGCCATTATTGAGCGCTATAACACTTTGGGCGGCACTTGCCTCAATGTAGGCTGTATTCCGTCGAAGGCGCTGCTCGACTCTTCGGAGCACTACCATGCCGCTCACGAGCGATTTGGCGAGCACGGCATCCGGATCAGCGATTTAGCTGTAGATATGCCCCAGATGATCCGGCGCAAAAATGAAGTGGTAGACCAAACCTGCAAAGGAGTGGCCTTCCTGATGAAAAAAAATAAGATTGACGTTTATCATGGCCACGGCGCTTATGTAGACGCCAATACCATCCGGATTGCCAAAAATGACGGATCGGAAGAAACCATCACAACGGCCAAGAGCATCATTGCTACCGGCTCGAAGCCCATTACGCCTGCGGCCTTCAACTACGATAAGCAGCGCATCATCACCAGCACGGAGGCCCTCAACATTGCCGAAGTGCCCAAGCGCATGGTCATCATCGGCGGGGGGGTCATTGGGCTTGAACTGGGCTCGGTGTTTGCCCGCTTGGGTACGCAGATTGATGTAGTAGAATACTTGGATCGCCTCATTCCGGGCATGGACGCCGACTGCGGCAAGGAGCTTCAGCGCTCGCTGAAGAAATTAGGTATGAACTTCTACCTCAAGCATCAGGTGCTGACGGTGACCTCCGACGGCCAGGCCGTGAAGGTAAACGTTCAAAAGCGCGATAGTGAGGAAACTCAAGTATTTGAGGCCGACTACTGCCTCGTGGCCATCGGTCGACGCCCCTATACCGATAACCTGGGCTTGGATAAGGCCGGCGTGCAAACCGACGAGCGCGGCCGGGTAATCACAGACGGTCACCTCCAGACCAATGTGCCGGGCATATACGCCATTGGCGACGTTATCCAGGGCGCCATGCTGGCCCACAAGGCCGAAGAGGAGGGCGTTTTTGTGGCCGAAACCATTGCCGGCCAGAAGCCGCACATCAACTACAACCTCATCCCCGGCGTGGTGTATACCTGGCCGGAAGTAGCGGGCGTAGGCCAAACCGAAGAGCAGCTCAAAGAAGCGGGCGTAGCCTTTAAAGTGGGCAAGTTTCCGTTCAAAGCCCTGGGCCGCGCCCGTGCCAGCATGGACGTAGACGGCATGGTAAAAGTGCTGGCCCATGCCGATACCGACGAAATATTGGGCGTGCACATGGTGGGGCCGCGCGCGGCCGACATGATAGCGGAGGCTGTAGCGCTGATGGAGTTTAGGGCCAGCGCCGAAGACGCCGCCCGCATGAGCCACGCTCACCCCACGTATACAGAAGCTTTCAAGGAGGCGGCCTTAGCTGCTACCGACAACCGGGCGCTGCACGTATAGCGCCGCGCCGGAAGCGCTAAGCCCCTTGCACCTATAGTTCTCCAAGTGAGGATTTATGAATCTTAGCTTGGAGAACTATAACTTAAAATGCCTGATGATGAAAAAACACTACTTTTTGCTCTTATTAGCCTTGGTGTCGGCGCCGTCGCTCCGGGCGCAGCTCGAATGGGAACACACCCTGGGGCCTGAAGGCTCGGCGCAGAGCGCTATTTTTGACGATGGCTACTATGCCTACTTCACGGATGACTATTTTCTGTACCGTAGCGACGACGGAGAGACCTGGATGCAACTGCCTTATCCCAGGTTAGGCGTGCTGGCCTGCTCGCCGGGCAAATTAGCGGCCATCCAGTATCCTGATCCCAACGATGCCGGCAGCGCGTATCGATTGTTGGTGAGTACCGACCATGGGTTGACCTGGACGGAGGAGGGCCAACTGCCGCCCCCTACTGCGGCTTCGCCTGCAACGCTGGAAGTTTGTTCGCATGGCCTTTACGTGTCGGCAAGTACAGAAAATGCCCTTTATCGAAGTGTTGATAATGGCGCCTCCTGGACGACCATTGCCATGCCAATGAACTACTGCCACGACTTGTGGTCTTTTGATGACAAGCTGTTTGCAGGCTGCGGCTTTCAGTTCTGGCGGCTGGAGCCCAATGCGGGTAGCTGGACGCCCGTACCCACCCCCAACTGGGTAGATCAGGACTATGTAGCGGGTTTTTATGTAAATGGCGACGTGATCATGTACGCCACGCAACAGCGACTGTGGGTGAGCCAGAATTACGGGCAGAGCTGGATACAGCACGCCTTTGCGAATAGCGCGCCTATGTTTGAGCAAATAGGCAGTCGGCTTTACCTAAAGTCGGATGGCAATACCCTGCGCTACACCAACGACGCGGGCAGCAGTTGGCAAGTGGCGACGATCAATATCCCCAACCAGATGATATGGACCGCAAAAGCCGGCGGTAAGCTGTTGTTTTCCTCCTTTACCCGGGGCCTGTGGTATTGGGATTCGGCAGCCGGCGAACTGCGGCCCGCCAACACGGGCCTGTATTCGGGCGCCGTATACGATATGGCATTGCAGGATGACAAGCTGTGGGTAGCCGGCAGTGGAAATGGCCCTCAGGTATACGATATAGCCACCGATGCCTGGCTCCCCGGCGCCATAGCGCCCCTGCCAGCCGCGAGGCACTACTACAGGCAGGTGGCGCTGAGCGCCGGCGGCAAAATAGCGGCGCGGACCGAGCTGGGCAACCAATTGTTCCTTTCAGGCGATAATGGGCAGCACTGGGATACCATAAACCCCACGGTTGGTTTCGGTAACGGGTTCATCAGTCCGGGTAAGGTGTTTTGGCTCGGGGAAGCCTTAGTAATGAAAGACGGCTTATTGTGGCAGAGCCTCAGATCGACAGATATGGGACAAACGTGGACCAGCCCGGCCAATCAGCCCGAAGAAATTGTAGCCTTCAACAACCAGTACTACGGAGTTAAATTATCGGTGGGGGCCGAGGTGTATTTCACTGCCGACGAGGGCTTGGCGTG
>CAYOTJ010000017.1:0-17297 GCA_964406855.1 uncultured Saprospiraceae bacterium | reverse complement strand
GGTATACCCGACTTGCCCCGTGGAATAGCGCAGCGTATATTCCACGGGGTAAAGGCGGGTATAAGAGCGGACAGCCCGGCGCCGCCCATCTCCCTCATTCGGAGGAAGATGGTATGCGGCGTGGCCCCAAAAAAGAAAAAACACGATGATTTATCAGATCATGACGTTGAAGCGCTCGTAGGCGGCGCGGCTGAGCATTTCGCGATCGTCGGGGTGGGCAATGTGGATGAGGGCATGGGCGCGCTGGCGCAGGTTTTTGCCAAACAGGTAGGCTACGCCATACTCGGTGACGACGTAATGAACGTGGGCGCGGGTAGTGACGACGCCGGCACCGGGGTTGAGGAAGGGTACGATACGGCTCTGGCCCTTGCGGGTGCGGGCGGTGAGGGCGATGATGGGCTTGCCGCCTTCGCTGAGGGCTGCGCCGCGCATGAAGTCCATCTGACCGCCTACGCCGGAGAACTGGTAGGTGCCGATGGAGTCGGAGCATACCTGACCGGTGAGGTCGACCTCTATGGCGCTGTTGATGGCCACCACGCGGGGGTTGCGGCGGATGACGCCGGGCTCGTTGACGTAGTCGATATCGAGGAAGGCAAAAGCGGGGTTGTCATCGACGTAATCGTAGAGGCGGCGCGAGCCGATGGCGAAGCCGGCTACGGTTTTGTTGGGGTGAATGACCTTGTATTTGTTGTTGATGACGTCTTTTTCGAAAAGCGGCACCAACCCGTCGGAGAACATTTCGGTATGGACGCCCAGATCGCGGTGGTTGTTGAGGCATTGCAGCACGGCGTCGGGGATGGCGCCGATGCCCATTTGGAGGGTGCTGCGGTCGTCGATGAGTTCGGCGATGTACTGGCCGATGCTGCGCTCGTTGGCGGTTACTTTTTCGCCGTAGTTGACCTCATGCAGGGGTTCTTCGGCATAGACCATAGCGGCAAAACGAGTGGCGTGAATGAGGCTGTCGCCGTGGGTGCGGGGCACATTGGGGTTTACCTGGGCAATGACGTAATGGGCTGTATTGACGGCTGTGCGGGCAATATCGACGGAGACGCCCAATGAGCAATAGCCATGTTTATCGGGGGGCGAAACCTGCACGATGGCTACGTTGAGGGGAAGGATGTTGCGCTTGAACAGCTCCGGGATTTCGCTGAGGAAAACGGGCACATAGTCGGCCCGGCCTTCGGCTACCGACTGGCGGATGGGCGCAGAAACGAAGAGGCTGTTGAGTTTGAAGCTATTGCTGTACTCCGGCTTATCGACGTACAGATCGCCAAAAACGCTGATGAATACCAGCTCTACGTCTGAGAGTTCGTGGGCGCGCCCGGCTAAGTGGCGCAGCATAAAAGTAGGGGTAAGCGAGCTACCGTGAACGAATACGCGGTCGCCGGATTTGATATACCCCAGGGCTTCCTGGGGCGTCACGTAGTTGATGGTGGGGAACATTGCAGAAGCATTTTAATTGATAGTGGAAAGACCTTAACAAAAGCCCTGGCTTCCTATGGCCTGATTTCACTTGGTTTTGTTAGGCGAAAGGTAGGCAAAAGCTTACATTTGCACCACTGATAAAGGAGAGATGGTAAAGTGACAATTGTTACCCAAAAATATAAAATTTGCTTAGTGTTTTTATTTCCCGAATGTTGGCGGCTGAAAGCCCGCTGTTGCAGTTGGGCGACGAATGGAAAATTTGCGCCCGTTCGCTGCTTGTCTTTGAAGAGACGCCGTTTGGGCTTCCGCCAGACCACGACTGGGTATTTTTTTACAGCGCCCAGGCAGCAGCTTTTTACCAGGCAGGGCTGGAGCGGCTGGGCGCCCTTCCGCTCAGCGGTGTAAGGTTGGCGGCATTGGGCGACGGTACAGCAGCGGCTGTGGTAAAAGCCTTTGGGCAAGAGCCCGATTTTGTGGGCAGCGGCAATCCGGAAGCAACGGCGGAAGCTTTTTTACAGCGTGCCAAAGGACTACGGGTTTTATTCCCCCGCGCCCGGAACTCCCGGCAGAGCATAGCGCATTTATTGGCGGGCGAGGTGGAAGCCATTGGCTTAGTGGTATATGAAAACCGGCCTACAGCGCCTTCGCCCCTACCCTGCTGCGACTATGTGGCGCTCACGAGCCCGATGAACGTGGAGGCTTATTTGGCTTCGGTGGGTTCCATTGGCCCGCTCCAGCGCGTTATCGCCATAGGGGAGGCTACGGCTCAGGCGCTGAGGGAGGCAGGAGTGACACACCTCAGGGTAGCCCGGGCGCCCTCGGAAGCCGAGCTGGCGGCATCCCTGCTTGAATGGGAAGCCGAATTGCCGCATTTGCCCGCCGGGTAGCCGTGCAAAGAGCAGCAAGAATGTAACTTTTGACAAGAAGCGCCGTATAAAAGGGGCGCCGTATACAAACCGGTTTATTTTGTAAAGCCATGCTGTTGATCAGAATTTCTATGGCGGTACTGTTGGCGGGTTCACTGTGGTCTTGCCAGACAGATACGACAAGCCCGGATAGCGATAGCGCCGATTTTGGGGCGTTTTATCAGCGTTTCCTTGCCGACAGCCTCTACCAGATGAGGCATATTACCTTTCCATTGGAGGGCTTACCGCCTCATGCCGCGACCGAAGAGCTCAGCGGCGACTTTAGGTGGCAACCCGGCGACTGGGTTGTACACAGGGTGCTCGACCAGCAGCAAACAGGCTTCGAGTCGGCGCTCATACGCCTCGACGACGACCTCATTGTAGAGCGCATCACCCACAAGCGCGAGCCTTACGCCATGGAGCGGCGTTTTGCGAAGATGGGCCAGGAATGGTACCTCATCTATTATGCCGGCCTCAATGAGGTAGCGCAATAAAGGCAGTATATTCACAGCAGGCTTGTACAAACGGAGAAGGCCCGGACGCTGAAAATCAGCGTCCGGGCCTTCTTTATTTGAGGTTACGTCCTCTGGTGCAGCGTTTATTCAAAGGAGTAAGCGCCGGTATTCACGTTAAACGTAACGGTATAGGTACCTGCGGCGACCGGAATATTGGCGCCGTTGGATACGCCTGTACCCGTGGGGAAGTCGCCGGCGCCCCAGTTCCAGTCCCAGGCGTCGTTGGCGCGGAACTTCGCTTCGCCTGCGCCGAGGCTTACGCCGGTGAGTCTCACTTCGCCTACTACGCCAGTGGGCGTCATATCGGTATCGTTATCCCAGCCGCCTGGCGTAGCCGAGCCGATAAGGCCGATGGCAGCCGGCGCAAAGGTATAAGCGCCCGTAGCGGCATTGAAGGTAATGTAATAGATACCTGCCGTAACCGGAATATTCGGACCATTCTGCGCGCCCGTACCCGAGGGGAAGTCGGCGGCGCCCCAGTTGATGGCCCAGTCGTTGTTGGCACGGAATTTGGCTTCGCCGTCGGCCAAGCCGATAACGATGCTATATTCATCGTTACCGAGGCTGCGCATGGTCGTTTCGGCGCCCCAGTCGCCCGGCGTAGCCGAGCCGATGATACCTACCGAAGTTATTGCCGACTGCGCCTCGAAGCTATAGTCGCCCGTGAGCGGGTTGAAGGTAACCTTATATCGACCTGCCGTAACCGGAATGTTGGCGCCGCCGCGGGTAGCTGTACCGGCGGGGAAATCAGCTCCGCCCCAGTTGACGTCCCAACTGTCGTTGGCGCGGAACTTGGCTTCGCCATCGATAAGATCTACGGTAAGTTCGAAGTTGCCGCCGCCTACGTCTGCCATATCGGTATCATTATCCCAACCGCCTGGCGTAGCCGAGCCAATAAGGCCGATGCTGGCTGCAAAGAGGTAGTTCACTTCATAGTCCAGCGTGCGGTCATTGAAGGTAATGGAATAATAAGCGGCGCCTTCGCCGGCCGGAATGACGATGTTGCTACCGAAAGCTTCTGCAATGCCGTCGCCGTCGTTATCGCCGAAGTTCTGGCCCATAAAGTCGGGCATTTCCGCAAAGCGGAAGGCGTCGCCGCCGCGCATCAGCACTTCGTTCAGTTGCCAGGTATTGTCGGCAATGAGGTTGAAGCGATACTGATTGCCCTGGAAGGTATTGAACGTACCCAGCAGGTAGAGGCTCTCTACGTTTTTGGCGTAAAGGACGGCCGGTTCAACGGTATACGCCAGGGTTTGGTCATTGAAGCGAACGTTAACCAAGCCCGTAAAGCCGCAGTTGGTGTTGCCGTTGCCGCCCGCGCCCATGTTGCTATCCATGATGCCGTCACAACCGGGATCGCCCCAGTCTTCGTCGCACCAGTCTTCGCAGTTTTTGATTTTCCACTCGCCGCCCTGGAGGTTCACCTCTTTGAATTCCCAGGTATTCGGCGCTACCAGCGTCATCACATCGGCGCCCCAGCCATTAAAGCCGCCGGCGATGTACATATTGTCGTGGTTGGCAGCGAAGGGCAAATTGGAGATTTCAAAGACCGTTTGGCGGGTCTGCGACTGGCCTTTGGAGTCGGTTACCGTTACTTCAATGCTGTAAGTACCTTCTCCCAAAGACGATGCATTGAAGCTGGCGCCATCGATTACGATGGAGTCGGCGGTGCCTGTCATGGTTTTGGAAGCGGTAGCCAACTCAGCGCCGCCCGCATCTTTCAGCTTCACGCTGCCCGAAGCCAGCGGAGAGATGGTGCCATCCACAAATTTAACGACCACATCAAAATCGCCCTTCACTACTTTTGAGTTATCGGCGGGCGAGATGCTGAGGATACCCGGAGGGAAGTCGGTCAGCGCCGCAATATCCAACTCGTCCTTAGAGCAGGACGTAGCCAGTATGGCCCCCAGAAAAAAAAGTGAAACAAACTTATAAATGAGTTTCATCGTCTGACAAATTTAAATGAGCGCGGAGTGTGGCTTCTCTGCTGCCACACCCTGCGCTAAAGGATTAATAACCGTCGTTCTGCTTGAGGTTGCGGTTGGCCTGTATCTCCGAAATCGGAATCGGCATGATGTCGCGGTATTTTTCCGTAACGCGTCCATCCTTCACGCCGCCTTTCCAGGGCCAGATGCCATTTTCCGTAAAGCGGTTGAAGCGCACCAGGTCGGTACGGCGGTGGCCTTCCCAGTACATTTCGCGGCCGCGCTCATCCAAGATAAAATCCAGGGTGAGTTGATCGGCCGTGATGTTGCCCGAGGTGTTGTTATAAGCCCGTTCGCGAAGTTGGTTGACATAGCCCAAAGCCGTACCTGCATCGCCGCCCTGACCGCCGCGCAGCACGGCCTCAGCGTACATCAGGTACACATCGGCTAAGCGGAACATCGGATAGTCGGTGTCGGGGTGGTCGAGGTCAGAGCCGCCTACGCCTTCCGAAGACACGTTGCGGTACTTGGGCAGGCCATAGCCATCCCCAAAGTTGGTGACATTCTCGATTTCCAGATTTTGACCATTGGCATAGAACAGCGCACGCTCGTCGGTAGTGCCGGTGGGGTCGGTAAACAGGTTTACAATACCCTTGGTCGTGCGCAGACCAAACCAGCCGCCGTTAATGCCCCACTGAACGGGGTCCATAGAGCCGCCCACCGGCGCGTGCACGAGGTAAGTCATGCCGCCCCAGGTTTGGGTGTTCTGGCCATCGAAAGGAATGGCCCAGATGATCTCGCGGGAGTTGTGGTTATCGGTCAGGAACAAGTGCTGGTAAGTATCTTCTAAGCTGTATACGCCGCTGTCGATGATTTTTTTGCAAGCGGTGATACAATCAGTATAGCGGTTAGCGCCCGTATATGCCTCCGCATTGAGGTAGAGTTTGGCCTGGAGCGTCCAAAGCGCCGCGCGGTCGGCGCGGCCATACTCGCCGGCGCCCGGAGCAGCCATCTGGTTTTCGATCTCGTTCAACTCAGCCTCAATAAAAGCAAATACCTCGGCGCGGTCGGCCTGGCGCGGAGGCGCCGAACCCAATGCAGCTTCCTCGGTATAGAAGGGGATGTTGCCATACAGGTCGATGCCATGCCAGTAGCTGAGGGCGCGCAGGAAGCGGGCCTCGGCGCGGTAGCGAACGACGTCGGCTTTTACGGCGTCGCTTACGCCGCGGGAAGCTAACTTGTCATCGGTAGTTTCGCGCAGGTATTCGTTGGCCATAGACACCTGGAAGAAAATCCGGTAGTACATGGCGCGAATGAACTGGTTGGCCGAAGTCCAGGAGTGGTTGTGCAGGTCGGGCAGACCTTCGTCGCCCCAAGCGATGACGGCCTCGTCGGTCGTCAGGGCCTGCAATTGCCAATACTGGCGCAGGTAGTTGGAAAAACCTTCGTCGAGGCTGGAGATGTCGGCCTGACCCGCAGGGCCTTGCTGGCCCGTCACTGCCAAGCCGGCATAAACGCGGGCCAAGAAGCTGCGGTAAGAAGATTCATCCTGAAATACTACGCTGGGCGTAGTTTCATTGAACGGCTCCAATTCGAGGTCCGTACAGGCGGAGAGCATGATGAGCCCTCCAATCAAAGCCATATTCCAAAATCGTTTCATCGTCACAATAGTTTTATTTGTTATTTCAAACCAAGACTAAGCCCGAACACAAAAGCGCGGGCGCGAGGGTACGGATTGTTGTCAATGCCGTTGTCTACCTCGGGATCAAGTCCAGAATAGTTGGTTAAAACAAACAGGTTTTGGGCTGTGGCGTAAAGTCTTATGTTATTAAACACCGATTTGGGCATAATGGTGTAGCCCAAAGTGATGTTATCCAGTCGCAGGAACGACGCATCTTCGAGATAGTAGTCGGAGAAGAACTGCGGCGCGTCAAACTTGGTTTCCAACACCGAAGTATGCAGGTTGTTCACATAGTTCGGGTTGAGCGTAAGACGGTTGTAGAAGCCGTAGTTGGAAGCGTTGTTGTTGTAAATGTAGTTGCCCAAGTGAGCGCGGAAGGTGAAGCCCAGGTCCAACTTCTTATAGCTGAAGTTAGAGGTAAGGCCCAAGATAACCTTAGGCGCAGGCTGATTGAAAGCCCGCTTGTCGAGGTCGTTCACGATGCCGTCGCCGTTGAGGTCTTCGTACATATCCGCCAGGTTGGTCACTCCATCGTCGTTGTGATCAACGCCGTCTACCAGCGGCAGGCCGTCGGCGCCCAATTTATGCTGGAAGAGGAAGAAAGAATTCACCGCGCTGCCTACCTGAAGCACCTGAACATCGTTGCCAACACCGCCGTTGATACGGCCCGTAAGGATGCCCTGCTCGCTGATGCGGTCGATGGCAACTACTTCATTCTTGTTGAAAGCCGCATTGGCGCTGATGTCCCATTTAAAGTCTTTGACGTCTACCGCGATGGCGTTCAGGGTAAGTTCAACCCCTTGGTTGCGCAGTTCGCCGATGTTGGTAAGCACCCGGTCGGTGAGGTTGGTACCGGCAGGTACGTTAACGGTGAAGAGCAGGTCGTTGGTATTCTTCACATAGTACTCGATGGCGCCGTTGATGCGGCCATTGGCAAAGCCAAAGTCGAGACCAATGTTGTAAGAAGCCGTTTCCTCCCACTTCAGTGCGGGGTCATAGCCATTGGGGCGGATGGTAGAGACATAGTCGTTGCCAAACTGGTAGCGGGTGCGGAAGTCGCTGGCCCGGTAGGTAGGCAGGTAGCGGAAGTCAGGAATGTCCTGGTTGCCCGTAATACCAAAGCCTACGCGCAGTTTCAGGTCGGAGAAGATACTGGAGAGGCTGCCTGCAAAATCTTCTTCCAGAATGCGCCAGGCCACAGCAGCCGATGGGAACCAGCCCCAGCGGTTGAGCGGGCCAAAGCGGGTAGAACCGTCGCGGCGCAGGGTAGCCGTCAGCGAGTACCTGCTGCCAAAGTTGTAGTTTACGCGGCCGAAGAACGATATGAGGCGGTTTTCAAATACCGAGTTGTTGGCCTCAAACTGCGTAGCCGGGGCTGCACTGTTCAAGCCAAAGCTATTGCTGGTAAGGCCAAAGCCGCGGTAAGAGGGGTACTCCTCGCGCCAGTCCTGATAAGAATAACCCAAGATAGCGTCGACGCTGTGTTCTGTGCCGATGTCGCGCTTGTAGTTGAGGTAGGTCTCTAACAGTTTGTTGGTGCGGGTGAAGTTCTCGATGTACAGCTCGCCGGCTTCGGGGTCAGGGCCTGCCTGCGTACGGGCGTAAGTCGTGGGCTGGAATCCCTCGCGCTTGCCGTTGTTGGCGTCAAAGCCGAGGTTCATTTTCACGCTCAGGCCTTTGATGAAGCCGAGATCGTATTTGACGTCGAGGTTACCCAAGCCGCGGTAGGTGCGGCCAAAATCCTGCACCTGCTCGGTAGCCGATACGGGGTTGCGGGGCGCCAGGGCCACGCCATACTCGTTATAACCGGCGTAAACCGTATTGGTGGGGTCAAATATCGGCTGGGTGGGGTCAAAGCTCCAGGTAGAAGCGATGATGTTGGGGTCAAACTGGTCGCGGGTAGCCGCCCCTTTGAGGTTGGCGTTGATCTGAAGGCGGCCATCGAGGCCCGTGGTATTGATGCTGAAGGCTACGTTGGTGCGCTCCGTTTCGGAAGCGCGCAGGATACCCGTCAGTTGCTGATAGCCGCCCGATACGCGGTAGCCGATGTTGGCGGCGCCGCCCGTAACGCTGAGGTTATGGGTTTGGCCGGTAGCGGTTTGCAGTATCTCGTTGTACCAATCGGTTTCGGCGTTGCCCAGCAGTTCTAAGCGGCTTGGCGCTTTGAAAGTCACTACGTTGCGCAGGGAGGCGGCGTCCAGCGTGGCGGGGTCGCCGGAAATGGAAGCCGTGTTTACGTTGCCGTCGTAGTTTACCTGTACGCCCGAACCGGCCTTACCTTTTTTGGTGGTGATGATGATAACGCCGTTGGCCCCGCGCGAACCGTATATGGCCGTGGCGGAAGCGTCTTTCAATACCGTAAAGGTTTCGATATCCGCAGGGTTGAGGAAGTTCAGCGGGTTGCGGCCTCCTGCAAAACCTTCGTTGTCGATGGGCACGCCATCGATAACGTAGAGCGGCTCGTTGCTGGCGTTGATCGAGGTGCCCCCGCGAATGCGCACCTTAGCGCCGCCGCCGGGCTCGCCGCTGTTGGAGCTGATCTGCACCCCGGCTACTTTACCAGCAATCAACTGATCCGGCGACACGATGGCGCCCCGGTTGAATTCATCAGCCGAAATGGTGGCTACCACGCCGGTAGCGTCCTCTTTCTTCACCGAACCATAACCGATAACTACGACTTCCTCCAGCACCTGACCCGGCTGAAGGGCTATGTCCAGCACATTAGCCGCTGTAATGGCAATGGTCTGGGTCGTGTAACCGGTGTAGCTGAACTCCAGCGAACTGGCGCCCGCAGGAATCGTCAGCGAATACGTTCCGTCATACTCAGTAATGGTGCCGATACTGGTGCCCACCACCAAAATGTTGGCGCCGATAAGCGCCTCCTTCGACTGGGCGTCAGTTACCGTACCCGTGATGGTACGCTGCGCCGCTACCCATTGTGCCGTCACCAGCAGGGCAAGCGTCGCCAACCATCTTAGAGTAAAGTTGACCTCAAGCTTCATACACTATTGTTGTTTGGTTATACAAATTTTTTCCTCGGTTGGGTTGTTGTTTTAGGCAAATTGATCGCTCCTTAGTGTAAAGTCCACACAAATGTAGCTAATCTCCTATTCACGGAAAAGATGAGATTATCACTTTTTTCGGTTTTTTTGACTGATATTTGTCATCTGATGCGATTCTCTGCCAAATAATCATTCAAAATCCCGAACCTTTATCTTACGCTTTCCCCCACGTCGCTGCGGAGCCGCGTGAGGGGGTGTAGCGGTATGCGTGACTTGCCCCGTGGAATAGCGTAGCGTATATTCCACGGGGTAAACGAGCGCATAGGAGCGAAACACGTTTACCCGGAAGAGCGCAGCGAAGACGCGGCGACCCCCGGCCCCCTTTGCCAAAGGGCCATCCGCCAGGGCATAGCGCCAACGGGGCCGGGGGGCACGCCCCAACCTCGACCTCAGCTTACTGCCCCAGCTTTACTACCCTCACGCCCCGGCCAGGCACAGGAATACCCTCCCCTGCTCCGGTGCTGAAGGGTTTGCCGGTCAGCAGGTCCTGCCAGCGCAGCTCGCCTGCGGGCAGTGCGTCCCACTTAGGCAGTTGGGCTAGTTTTTCCTCGTCGTGCCCGTTTACAACCACCAGTACGGCTTCATTGCCCAGCACCTTCCAGTAGGCGTACACATCGTAGTTCCAGGAGGGCGGCTGGTGAATCAGGCGGCCGGAGGCCAGCGCCGGATGGGCCTTGCGCAATTGGGTCAACTGACGCACGAAGCTAAATATCTCATTTTCCTCCCGCGTTCGCCCGGCCTCGGTGAAGGCGTCGCGCTTGGCGCCGGGGAAGCCGCCCGGAAAGTCGGCCCTGAGCTCCACATGCGATTCCCCGCCCATCATATTGATCTCGGCGCCGTACAGCAGTTGAGGTATGCCGCGGGTGGTGAGGGCGAGGGCCAGCACCTGCTTCATGCGGTCGGTGCGGCCGCCGGCCAGAAACGCCCCCCTCGACATGTCGTGGTTGTCCATAAAAACCAGCAGGTTGGCGGGGTCGGTGTAGAGAAAATCCTGGGCCAGCACATCATATATCCCGCGCAGCGGCCCTTCGCCGCGCAGGTAGTTGCGGTAGGCCTCGCAGAGCGGAAAGTCCATAACTGCGGGCAGGTTGGTTTCAAAGTTGCGCGGCAGGCGGCTTTCTGTCTGGAATTGCGACAGGTAAGCCGGGCTGTTTACCCATATTTCCCCCACTATATTGGTGTTGGGGTATTCTTCGAGCAGGGCCCGGGCCCAATGCGCCATAAACGCCTGATCGGGGTAAGGATAGGTATCTTCCCGAATGCCGTCAAGGCCGGCGTACTCCATCCACCAGATCATGTTCTGGATGAGGTAATTGGCCATAAAGGGATTCCGCTGGTTGAGGTCGGGCATGCCGTCTACAAACCAAAAGGTGCGCATTTCCTCTGCCTGCGAAGGGTGCGCATGGGGGTCTAATACCGCCGATAAAAAGTGTTTGTCTCTCAAATGCGCTTTTACCGACCCGTTGATCCAGTCGGGCGCGGGCAGGTCGCTCATCCAGGGGTGATTGATGCCGATGTGGTTGGCCACGTGGTCGTAAATGACCTTTATGCCGCGCTTGTGCGCTTCTGTAGCCAGCCGGCGATAATCTTCATTGCTGCCCAGCCGGGGGTCGATCCGGTAAAGATCGGTAGCCGCATAGCCGTGGTAGCTGTAAGGGCCGTTGTTTTCCAGCACGGGCATGAGCCAGATGGCCGTTATGCCCAAATCGCGGAGGTAGTCGAGCCGCTGAATGACGCCTTCCAGATCGCCGCCATGCCGGGCGCCGGGCTCTGCGGGGTTAAAATCGCCATAGCCGCTGAGGTTGTCGTTGTCCGTATTGCCGTTGGCAAACCGATCGGGGGCAATGAGGTAAACGACGTCTTCCTGGCTGAATCCCCGGTGCGACTCCGCTGCAGCCTCGCGCGCCCGAATGGGGAAAACCACCTTGCGCTCTTCGCCATTGCGCCACAAGCTCAGGGTGTAATCGCCGGCCGGAAGATCGGCCGGAATGTCTACGTCTACAAACAAGTACGACTTGCCGGCTAAGCTGTGTACCCCCGCCACCCGCAGCCGGGGGTCGGAAAAGGCCGCCGTGGCGCCGTCTAAGTCGCGGCCGTATACCATGAGTTGTACGCGGCTCCACTGCATACCCACCCACCAGTTGGGCGGCTCCACCTTGGTAATGGCAAACTGCGCGCCGGCCGGCAAAGCCGCTAAGCCGCCCAGCAAAAGGGGTAGCCATAAACTCCGCATAGCCATGCGCAAACGGGCAGCCGATATAATAGATTTGCACCCAAGGGTGAGCTTAAAGAGAAATTGTCCCTGTATATTCATCGTATTTCGTATTACCATACCTGCGCTGTGAAATAATGCTGTATAGCGGCCCGCTTATTCCCCATTGCGCCTTTCAATTAAATAGGTTTTCGCCCCAAACTTACAACATCGCCTCCAATTCACACCGCCCATCCGCATTATAGTTGCAATATTTTTTCAACACCCGTCGCTTTAGGTCTTTTAAAAAATTTTGCCAAGCTTCACTTACAAGCAATTAAATTTACTTTTTACATTACAGCCCGTTTAACCACAGCACAACATACGTACTGCGATGAATAACTCCAAGTTGGTTTTTTGGTCCATTACCGTCGGCTTAGGCGGTTTTCTTTTTGGCCTCGACACCGCCGTTATCTCTGGCGCCGAGCAAGCCATTCAGAAGCTTTGGCAACTCGACAACTGGCAGCACGGCTTAGCCGTAGCCATGGCCCTCTACGGCACCGTGCTGGGCGCGGCCTTTGGCGGCATCCCCGCCGACCGCTTTGGCCGCAAGCCTACGCTCTTCTGGATCGGCATTTTGTTTTTCCTTTCCGCCGTAGGCTCCGCCATCGCCCCCGACGTCAATGTATTTATGTTGTTCCGGCTGCTGGGCGGCATCAGCATCGGCGCTTCCTCGGTGGTAGCGCCCGTCTACATCTCCGAAATTGCCCCGCCCGAATACCGCGGCCGCATGGTCATCTCTTTCCAGTTCAACATCGTGCTGGGCATCCTCATGGCTTATGTGTCCAATTACCTGTTTGAGGGCAGCGGCGACAACGATTGGCGCTGGATGCTGGGCATCGTAGCCCTGCCTTCGCTCGTTTTCTCCGTCATGATGCGCTTCACCCCCGAAACGCCCCGCCGGCTGCTGCTGCACTAAGGCGACGCAGCTAAAGCCCGCCAGGTATTGTCCATCACCGAAACCTCCGTAGACAAGGCCGTTGAAGATATCCGACAGTCGGCCCGCGAGGAAAACAAAAGCGGCGTCGCCGACTCGTTCTTCTCCCGCAAGTTCCGGCTGCCCATCATGCTGGCGTTCCTCATGGCCTTCTTCAACCAGGTGTCGGGCATCAACGCCGTCATCTATTACGCGCCCCGCATCTTCGAAATGACCGGACTGGGCAAAGAAAGCGCCCTGCTGTCTACGGCCGGCGTGGGTGTCATCAACCTGTTGTTTACCATTCTGGGGTGGTTCCTCATCGACCGCTACGGGCGGCGCGTGCTCATGTTCATCGGCTCGGCGGGCTACATCGTCTCCTTAGCCCTCATTGCGCTGGCCTTCTTCAACGAGTCGTTCGCAGGCGTGCCCGTCTTTGTCTTCGCCTTCATCGCCTCCCACGCCATAGGCCAAGGCTCCGTCATCTGGGTCTTCATCTCCGAAATCTTTCCCAATACCGTCAGGGCCTCCGGTATGGCCTGGGGCTCGCTCACCCACTGGGTATTTGCGGCCCTCATCGCCAACTTCTTCCCCCTGTTCGCCGATTCGCTGGGCGGCGGCCCCATCTTCGCCTTCTTCAGCGCCATGATGGTGCTCCAACTGCTATACGTCTGGTTTATGATGCCCGAAACCAAGGGCGTCTCCCTCGAAGACCTGCAAAAACGGCTTATCCGCGATTAATTGGTTTTTTTTAGGGGCCACCGCCGCGCCGCCCGCAATGGGTTTAGCCAGGAAAAAGCTAATCTCGGGCGGCGCGGCGGCCGGGCTATCCGGTCGCAGGAGCTCCCTGCTATCCCTTGTCCGGGCATTCGCCTCCGCTGAGCGCCCACCGCTGAACGATGGCCGCAACAATCGCCAAACACTCTCCCCAACCCACAGGAGGCGTCAGGATGCTGCCCGGAGTATACTTAAAATATGGATGCGTCTTTGCGGCGGCGTTCCAGCTCCTGCTGGATCATATGCGCAATATCGCGGGAGTACCGGAAAGCCCGGTATTTTTTGCGGAGGTGAATGTGGCCGGCGATGGTAACTGCCAACGCCAAAGGCGCTAAACAAAGAAGGAAAGTGGCCAGCAAATTAAAGCCCGCAGCAGCGGCGAGGAAAGCCGAACCTATCCATAAGGAAATGCTGGCGGCCACCAGAAAGAGTCGGTGCTGGAAGCGGCCGGCTACTTCCGCCTGCCAGTTGACGGTTCTGAGGAGAATATGCAACTCCTGATTGGAGTACTCGCGGGGGCCAAATTCCCAAATGAGCAACAAATCGTCATTCCCCTCGCGTTCAATGCGCTTGAGGTTGCGTTGGAACTGCTGATCGCCCAGATTGTGGATCGTCTTCAGGATCATGCTGCGTTGCACTTGGAAATTTGCATTGCGAAAGTAAGGATATTTGTCAACGGGGGCAAGAGATAATAACGGAATGGCGCATTTTTTTTACCGAATTGACGGATTCCACCCATTTGGGGGCGCCGAATGGCCTATTTTCGCGCCAAATCCCAAACCTATGCAGGCACAACTGTGTAAAGACCTAAAGGTGGTAGAGTTAGCCAGCGTACTGGCGGGGCCGGCGGTGGGGCAGTTTTTTGCCGAACTGGGCGCCAGCGTCATCAAAATAGAAAACAAGACGACGGGGGGCGACGTTACCCGCCGGTGGAAAGCGCCTTCCGAAGCTCCGGAGGCTTCTGCTTCTGCCTATTATTATAGCGTCAACTGGGGTAAAGAAACGCAATTTCTGAACCTGAACGCCCCTGCCGACCGGCAGCAGGTACTCGATTGGATAGCCGAAGCGGATGTCGTGGTGAGCAATTACCGGGAGGCCTCTGCCCAACGGCTGGGAATGGACTACGCAACCCTGGCCACCCTCAACCCAAGGCTTATCTATGCCGAAATTACGGGCTATGGCAGCGATGACCCGCGCCCGGCTTTTGACGTGGTTTTGCAGGCCGAGACGGGCTTTCTACACATGACGGGCCTGCCCGATGGCCCGCCGGTGAAGATGCCGGTAGCCCTCATCGATCTGCTGGCGGCTCACCAGTTGAAAGAAGGCGTATTGATGGCGCTATGGCAACGGGAAAAGACCGGGTTGGGCGGCTATGTGCGCGTAAGCCTTTACGACGCCGCAGTAGCATCGCTGGCCAACCAGGCTACCAACTGGCTTATTGCAGGCCATTCGCCCGGCCGAATGGGTACTCAGCATCCCAATATTGCGCCCTATGGCGACCTCTTCACCACGCGCGATGGCGGGCAGTTGGTATTGGCCATCGGAGCCGAAGCTCAGTTTGCCGCTTTATGCGAGGTATTGGGGCTTGACCTCCATCGCCAGGAAGCATTCGCCTCCAACAGCAGCAGAGTCAGACAAAGAGACGCCCTGACGGCGGCGCTGGCGCCCGCCATAGCACGCCGGGATCGGCGGGAATTGCTTCAGGAACTGGCCGCCCGGCAGGCCCCTGCCGGAGCCGTGCTGGCACTGCCCGAAGTATTTGAAAACCCGGCGGCTAAGCGCCTCCTGCTCTGGCAGCCCGATGAGGATGGGCAGGAGGTAGCTTGTGTAAAAACAGCCGTTTTTGAATACCTGCCGGGGGCATAAAATTCTCCAAGCCAAGATTTGTGAATCCTGACTTGGAGAACCATAAAACAAAACAGCCCGCCGACACATATCAGCGGGCTGTTTTGACAGCATTGGCTTTGCTTACTTAAATTGTAGCGCACGCCTCACTTCTTCGGCGGTATTGAGTTGCTTACCGGTTTTATGCAAGGTAAAGGTGTACGCGTCTCGGGGTTCCTCGCCGGGCATCCGGCGAGCCATCGCCAGCTCTTTATCCGGCAACACCACCCAGATGAGCTGCTCGCGATCGGGGTGTAGGGCCAAAGGAGCATTGGGAGCGGCTAAGTAGCGATAAACGGTATTTTCACCCCGGTTCACCACAAAAGCCGTTTGGTTGTCAATGGCGTTCCCCTGCTCGTCTACATAACGGGCGGTAGCCGTTTGGGCGGCAGGCGCCAGCGGGCGGGCGCAGTTCCAAAACCCTGTGCCATTGATGGTAAAGCGATGCAGGATGCGGCGGCGCAACAAGCGTTCGCGAAGATTGCCCTCGTTGGCTAAGCCATCCATGAAGTGGCCAAATTCGCGCTGCAATTCGTTGTACTGCCGCCCGAAGCCATCCTCAATAGCCTGGCGCTGCGCTTCCAACTGAGTGGTGCGGGCAGCTAAGGCCGATTCGTACTCCAGTACCTGCCGCTCGTAAACAGCGAGCGCGCGGCGGTAGTCGTCGCCCATCAATGCGGGGCGCACCACTAAAGTCAATTGGTTTTTGGGATGTATCAGGGTGAGCTCATAGTTGCGACCTTCCAGCCGCCGGAGCTTAACTTGTTCCCAGGTAACTTGCAGAGCCCTTTCGTCAAACTGGGCCGACTCAGGAGCAATTTCCCAGATGGCTTTGCCGTGCAGGCGCTCCAATTCGGAGGGGCTGATATCGCTGCCGGGCGCCAATGCAATATCGCCGCTGAGAAAGTCGAGTTCGAGCGTAGGGCGTTCGCCCCGGGCTTCTTCGGGCTTTACCGGCTTATCGGGTACGGGCGCCGTAGCTTCTAATGCGCGAATGCGCGCCTGACGATCTTGTTCGAGGGCAGCTAAGCGCTTCTCCCACTTATGCTGCTCCAGCGCTATGGGGTCGTCGCTGGAGGGGTCGCCGCCAAGCCAGGAAACGGCATCGGGCTGGCGATACTGCCAGTTGCGATCGAGGGTATCGAGCTGGTAAACCAAGAGCGAGGGCAAACTGAAAAAATCTTGAGTGTAGATGGCGCTTACCAACTCCACTTGCAGCGGATTTTGCGGATTGAGCTTGACGGCCTGCCCGTTTTGCAAGGCAAATATCTCAATCATACCGGCCGACTCCAGGTGATAGGCACGGCCATTCGAATCGTAGCGCATAGGCACGCCGTCGACGAAGAAGTCGACGTAGTCGTGCAACTCCCTGTAATGTATTTCCACCTCCCCGCCGATGCGCTGGCCGCGGTCGTCCATAAAGGCGTAAGCCGGAATGACAAGGCGCGACCCGCTGGGGTATTCAATGACACCGCCTTGGTCGGCATTAACTTTATTGACAACAGGCGTTGATTTCCACCCGGCTGCAGGAGGATTAAGGCAAGGTTGTTGGGCAAAAAAGGCCTCCGGGTCGGCGCTTCGGGCGCCGGGGTTGAGCCAGGGCCAGGCAGCCACAATAGCAAGCGCTATGGCGGCGGCGGCGGCAGCCCTGTAGCCCCACCTTCGAAAAGTTTGGAGGCGGCGAACCTTCCCGGCGGTTTCCTGATGGCGGTCGAGCAGGGACGCAAAGTCCATGTGCTTGCTCACCTCTTCACGGGAAGGCTCCTGACGATTGTATTTAATGCGATAGTCGTTTTTCATAGGTCACCATTTGTGGGTTATCCTCAGGCGCCTGGTTAGACGCCCCGCTCGGCAACCGAGCGCAGGTGATATTTCAGTTTCTCCAGTATGCGGTACGTTTTCACTTTGGCGTTACTCTCGGTGACATTCATTATCTCTGCAATTTCTTTAAAAGGC
>CAYOTJ010000016.1:0-17371 GCA_964406855.1 uncultured Saprospiraceae bacterium | reverse complement strand
TTGATAGTTTTTTGTAAATTTGTCATCGGTTTTCAGTCTGTTTGATTTAATCTTGAATCTTCACAACCCAAAGTTAATCAAATAACTGAAAACCATTTGTTTATAATGTTTCAAAAACCCGCAACCGGCTCGTTAATTTTTTCTTCATTCTTGTCTTAAAATGGATGTCGCTAAGTTAATATTTTTAAGGTCTAAATCTATCCTGTTTGGTCGTCAAGTTTTACACAAAAGTTTAATGTCAAGCACCAATGTTCGTCTGCTGCACGGTCATCATAGCATTGGGCCCAACATCTGTATTGACGCAACAAACATCTCTCTACAAATATACGTCAATATTTCCATTACCCGCAACAAACATGCGTCAATTTCTTAACTGTCGGTTGTATTGACGCAACTGAGAAGGGCCTTAGCGCCTATTCACATCAATTGGCTATGAATGGCCCATTTTGCTTGATCCATCGTTAGAATTTTTGACGGCGTGGAATCTGCGATTTATGCTGAACTTGCGTTTTGCCGTAGCTGCCGCTCACCGCTCACTTCCCCGGACCAGGGGGTGCAGCGGTATGGGCCGGCCGGAGCCTGTGCTAAGGATTGGGTATAAACGCTATGCCGGCCCATAAGAGCGGAACACCCGGCGCCGCGCAAGGTGTCTTTGGGGATGGCGGTTATGCGGCGGGGCCCATAAAAAAGATCAAAATCAAGCCGCGCGCTGATGCCGGCGCCTCATCAGCGCAGTTTTGTGATCCCAATCACAAAACTATCCTGCAATTTTGCGTAAATTGTGAGGCATTTTCCATCACGCACTGCTATGCTATACGACAATCACGGCCGCCTCATCAACTACGTCCGCTTAGCGGTGACCGACCGCTGCAACCTGCGCTGCTTCTATTGTATGCCGGAGGAGGGCATTAAATATGTGGGTAAGAGCGAGTTGTTGACCTACGAAGAGATGGTGCGCTTAGTGGCCGTGCTGGCCCAACTGGGCGTGACGAAGCTGCGCATCACTGGCGGAGAGCCTTTTGTGCGCAGGGATATGATGGATTTTCTGAGGGCTGTAAGCGGGTTGCCCGGCTTAGAGAAAATAAACCTCACCACCAATGGCGTGCTCACGGCTCCCTGGGTGCCCGAGCTGAAAGCCTTGGGCATAGGCTCGGTAAATCTGAGCCTCGACACCCTTGATCGGCAGCGCTTTTTCCACATCACCCGCCGCGACGAGCTGCCCCGGGTGATGGATACCTTCCACGCCCTGCTCGAAGCCGGTATCGATACCAAGATCAACGCGGTGGTCATGGATGGCAAAAACACCGACGACCTCATTCCTATGGTAGAGCTGGGTCGCCACCTGCCCGTATCCGTACGCTTTATTGAGGAGATGCCCTTCAACGGGGGCGAGGGCGCGCGCCATGCGGCCCTGCCCTGGGATCACAGGCGCATCCTGGCGCACCTGCGCGAGCACTACCCCGATCTGGAGAAGCTGCCCGACCCGCCCCATTCCACAGCCTACCACTACCAGGCGCCGGGCTTCAAGGGCAATGTGGGCATCATTGCGGCCTACTCGCGCACCTTTTGCGGCACTTGCAACCGCATTCGGGTGACGCCGCAGGGGGGGCTCAAGACCTGCCTCTACGACGAGGGGGTCTTCAACCTCCGCGACCTCATGCGCAACGGGGCCTCCGACGCACAATTGGCCGAAGCCCTCACAGATGCTCTTGGCCACCGCGCCCGCGACGGCTGGGAGGCCGAAGGGCGGCGGCTGGGGGCGCCCGTTCGGGAGAGCATGTCTACCATCGGGGGGTAGATTATTTTTTTCCGGCGGCGGCATTCACCCGGCTCAGGCCATCCTGCGCTTCCTGGTACTCGGGGGCCATGCGCACGGCGTGCTCGTAGTCGTCTTTAGCCTGCTTGAAGTTGCCCATCAGCTCGGCGGCATAGCCCCTGAAAAAGTAAGCCCGCACATAGAGGGGGTTGGTTTGCAGGGCCAAGTCGAACTCCCGATAAGCCGGGGCCACCGAGTCGAGCTCCATATACATAAGGCCGGCATTGTAGTAAGCCTCCTCGTACTGGGGGTCGGCGATGGCGGCTTTGCGGTAGAGGTCGAGGGCGCCCTTGAGGTCTTCTTTGTCGCGGAGGTAGTCGGCCTTGGCGTGCCAGGCAACGGCATTGGAAGAGTCGAGCTCTATGGCATTGTCAAAGAATCGGGAGGCCAGCTTTCCGTCAATGGCGGCGTGCAATTGGCCCAGATTGATCCAGGCGTCGGTGAGCTTGGGGTCGATTTCGACGGCCTGCTGAAAGCTGTTGATGGCCCGGTTTACATCGCCCTGATCCTTGAAATTGAGGCCAAACATAAAGTAAGCCTCGGCGTTTTGGGGGTCTATGCGCAATACCTTGTCGATGGTTTCCATCGAGCGCTCGTACTGCTTGAGGATGAGGTAAAACTCGGAAAGCTTCAGCAGCGTAGGGATGCGCTCGGGGTAGAGGGCTGCGGCCCGCTCCATGGTTTTGAGGGCCATCCTCGATCTGAAGTAGTCCATATATACATCGGCCAGCAGGTGGTGGTAGTCTACGTTGGCAGAATCGAGGCTTAGGGCCGTGGTCAGGTCCTGTATGGCTTCATCCATTCCGTTGCGCTCGTAAAAATACTGGGCGCGGGAGGCATAGAGGGCGTGGTCTTTGGGGTTTTGCCGGATGGCGTAGTTGAGCTCGTCGAGGGTAGCGTCGCCGGTAGTAGCCGGGGCTTCGGCGGCATCCCGCTTGCAGGCCAGCGCACCCGCTGCCAGCAGTAAAAACAGCAACATTTTAGTTTTCATGACTTCTTTTTAGTTGTTTCCCAGTTAAGTTATTTCCCGGCAAAATTAAGAAAATGCCGCGCTTGGACGCCCACAATCAAAGACGCATCTTTGCAACGCACAACTCCGAAAGAAAATGCCCGGTCTACGTCAATTGTTCTTGGCTCATGTGGCGCAAACCAGCGCTTTCCCCCTGGCGCTCGAAATAGAACGCGCCGAAGGTATGTATTTGTATGATACTGAGGGCAAGGCTTACCTCGACCTCATCGCCGGCATTGGCGTCAGCAGCCTCGGTCACCGCCACCCGCGGGTAGTAGAAGCCATACGCCGCCAAACCGACGCCTACCTGCATACGATGGTCTACGGCGAGTTTGTGCTGGCCCCTCAGGTGCAGTTGGCTACCCTCATGAGCGCCTGCCTGCCTGCCGGGCTTAGCAGCGTATACTTCGTCAACTCCGGCGCCGAAGCCACCGAGGGCGCCATGAAATTGGCCAAGCGCTACACGGGCCGGGCCGAGATCATCTCGGCCCGCTACGCCTACCACGGCAGCACCCAGGGCGCAGCCAGCCTGATGTGGCCCACCGAGTTTACCCAGGCTTTCCATCCGCTGTTGCCCGGCATTCGCCACATTGACTTCAACTGCCACTACTGCCTCAACCCGATCAGCACGCGCACGGCCGTCGTCATCATCGAACCGGTGCAGGCCGAGTGGGGTATTCGCCCGCCTCAGGCCTCTTGGCTCCAAGCCCTCAGCGCCCGTTGCCGCGAGGTGGGCGCCCTGCTCATCCTCGACGAAATTCAGTGCGGCTATGGCCGAACCGGCTCGCTCTGGGCTTTCGAGCGCTATGGCATCGCCCCCGATATACTACTGCTGGCCAAGGGTATGGGCGGCGGTATGCCCATCGGGGCTTTTGTAGCCCGCCCCGAGGTTATGGGCGCCCTGTCGCATACCCCCGTGCTGGGCCACATCACTACCTTCGGCGGCCATCCGGTGAGTTGCGCGGCGGCCTTGGCCACCCTCCAAACCCTGCTCGACACCGATCTCATCGCGGCCGTAGCGGCCAAAGAGCAGCGCTTCCTCCGGCAACTGCGCCACCCCCTCATCCGCCATGTGCGCAGCGCCGGGCTGTGGTTAGCCGTTGAGCTCGACGACTTCGACACCGTCCAGAAAGTCATCCAGGGCTGCCTCCAACGCGGGTTGCTCACCGACTGGTTTCTCTTCAACAACCGCAGCCTGCGCATCGCGCCCCCGTTGATCATCACCGAGGCCCAAATTGATGAAGCCTGCGGCATCCTCCTCGAAGCCCTCAACGACTGTGAATTACACCAAATGGCGTAGCCCCATAGCCAATGGATGGAAGTTTCATCAGGCGGTAAGGCGGCTCGCCTTTACGCGTTTTAATCCTGCGCGCAGCGGCAGCTAAGCAGCAGCTCATCCGGCGCCAAAGCGCCAAATAACCTTCGAATTTTATCTCATTTTGGGGGCTGCCGCGCCGGCCCATTACCTTCTTTCTCTTTTAGCCGCCATCTACAGGGCCGGCCCGTCACCGCGTCGTCCGCTCTTATGGCTGCGCCTTCGCCCCTGGGATATACGCTGCGCTATCCCAGGGGCGAAGGCGCAGCCATACCGCTTCCACCGCTGCCCCGGCCGCGCTGAAGGTAGTCGTAAATGGAAAGGTTTATGTCGCGCGGTAATCTCACCTAACAAGGCTTGGGGTTGGGCACAAACCGGGAGGTGAGCACCGTAAAATCATCGGGATATCCCTCATCGCCCCGGAAAACTTCGAGTCGGGCGATCAGCCTGTCATTGAACTCCACGGGAGGCAGATGGCAATGCTGGCGTACAAAATCGTGGAGCAGTTCCTCGTCGAAGTAATCTCCGGCTTCGTTTTGCAGGTCGGTAAGCCCGTCGGTATAAGCGAGTATGATCGACTCATCTTCTAACTTCACCCGTCCGATACCAATATGGGGCAGCCGGTTAAACGACCCCAGCACGGTGCACCCTTCGGTGAGCAACTGAAGCTCGCCCCGGCTTACCAGTACCGGCGGGTTGTGGCCTGCGTTGATGTAGTGCAGGGTGTGGGACGTCATGTCGTATTCTGCAATAAAAAAGGTGAGGAATTTTTCGCCCCGGGTAATGCGAGTCACCGTCTGGTTGAGATCGAGGATAAACTCATCGAGGGCGGTGCGCTTATTGATTAAGGTGTGGAAGTTGGCCTGGAAGTTGGCCATCAGCAGCGCAGCGGCTACGCCCTTGCCCGAAATATCGCCTATGCAAAAGACGATCTTCCCATCCGGAAATTCAATAAAGTCAAAATAATCGCCCCCTACCCCAAACAGCGGCTTGTAGATGCTCGACAGTTCGTAGCAGGATTTATGGGGCAGGCGCTGGGGAATGAGCATGCGCTGCATCTCGCTGGCTAATTCCATCTCCCGACGCATGCGCTCCTGCTCAAGTTGGCGCTTAAAGAGCCGCTTGTTTTCAATGGCTACGGCAATGATGTTGGTGATGGTGGTGATGAATTGCACCTTTTCATACACATCATCGTCTTCCGTAAACCCGCCGATGAACACATAGGCAATGGGTTGATCTTTGTGCAGCACAGGAATAACCAGATCAAACTCGCGCAGGAAGACGTGGTCTTTGCGGTCGAGATTCACGAGTTGGGTAAACTGCGCCAGCTCAGCTCGGGAGGCTTCCTGAAGACAGGCTTCCGACAATCCCACATGGGCTGTACACTGCCATTCGCTGCTGTTGTCATCGGCAGGCACAAACAAGGCCATTTTTTTAATTTCCAGCTCCCACGAAAGAAAATCGTGGTACATCCGGTACAGATCCCTGGCCGAAACGTTGTTGTTAATGGCTTGGGTGATGTTGAGCAACCGGTTGATCTGAAGCTGGCGCAGGTTGAGTTCCCGCTCCAGCGACTCTATCCGGGTAAAAATTCGCTTGAACTCTGAAAAGTCTGCCATAGCCAAAGGCGCAAAAAAGACGGTTTCCGAATGCTCAAAGATAATGGAATTTGGGAATCTGCTTTAGCTTAGTACTTTTGTAGAAAGAAACTGACCATGAAGTTTGTCCAATATCAACAACGAAAGGTAGCCTACCAAAGCGATGGTAAGGGCGAGCCCGTTGTATTGCTGCATGGTTTTTGTGAAGACAGCCGGGTTTGGCTCGAATTCGGTGAAGATCTTCGCGAAGAGCAGTTCAGGGTCATTGTCATTGATTTACCGGGTTTCGGCGAGTCGGAACCAGCTACAGAGCCCTCCATCGACTACCATGCCGGCGCTGTGCTGGCGGTACTCGACGATCTGGGGCTGGCGCGCAGCGTCCTCATCGGGCATTCTATGGGCGGCTATGTAGGGCTGGCCATAGCCGAAAAATTTCCGGATCGGCTCAAAGGTCTTGGCCTTTTTCACTCCCATCCTTTTGCCGATAGCGCAGAGAAAAAAGCCAACCGGGCCAAGAGTATAGAATTTATCCGGCGGCAGGGGCATTTGCTTTACGTCAAGCAGCTCATTCCCCAACTTTTTAATCCCCGCTTTGCCGGCAGCCATCCCTTCCTGGTAGACACCCTCATTCACCGCGCCACCCGCTACCCCGAGCAAGGCATAGTTGACGGATTGCAGGCCATGATTGACCGCCCCGACCGATCGAAAGCGCTACAACAGGCAACATTCCCGGTGTTGTTTATTATAGGCAAAGAGGATACGGCTATACCTTGGGAATACAGCATTGATCAAACGCATCTGCCCGCTATAGCTTCCGTGCATATATTGGATAAGGTGGCTCACATGGGCATGTACGAGTCTACCCGCTCTACCCAGCTCATCGTGCGTCAGTTTGTCGATTTTTGTCTGCTCAATCTGTCGGCATGAGCGGCATCTCCTTCATCATAGCGCTACTATTAGCCATAGCGCCGGCGCTGTTGCTGGCTTGGCTGATATACCGGGCCGACCACCATGAACGCGAAGCCCGTCGCCCCCTGTTCATCAGCCTGGGGCTGGGCGCCGCATTACCCCCGCTGGTATTTCAGGTCGAAAGCCAGTGGCTGCCGTTACCGCCCGTATTGCCTTCTTTGGGTATGCTTTTTTTATCGGTAGCCGTGGCGGCTTTGCTGGAAGAAAGCCTCAAAACGGCGGCGCTGCTCGTTTACCCCTACAGGCAGTCTTTTTTTAATGAGCCCATGGACGGCATTGTCTATGCAGGCATGATTGGCATGGGGTTTGCGCTGGCCGAAAACGTGTGGTTTGCCTGGCATTACGGCTGGACTACCATCCTTTTTCGTGGGCTGACGGCGGTACCGGCCCATGCCATCTTTGCCATAGTATTGGGCTACTATGCCGGGCGAGAGAAGTTTGCCACCCGCCATCCATCCCGTTTTATCGCTACCGGATGGGGCTGGGCCGTATGCCTGCACGCCCTTTATAACTTCCTGCTCCTGCAAAGCGCCTATCGGTGGATGCTCTTTCTGGCCGCGCCGCTCATGGGCCTCAGCGCCTGGATGTGCGTGGACCTCATCCGGCGCAGCGAAGCGGAATCTCCCTTTCGTTGAGCGCTTCGGGCCGGTCAAGGTGCATTTTTTACCCTCCTTGTTGATCGCCATCACTTCTCCAAAGCCAAAACTTTAGCGTACTTTTGCGCCAACAAAAACAGCGGGCTTGTTGTTTGCCCCATTAAACCATCTGTACCATGGCCATAATGATTACAGACGAATGCATCAACTGCGGCGCTTGCGAACCAGAGTGCCCCAATAACGCCATCTATGAAGGGGGCGTAGATTGGGCCATTAACGACGGCACCGACGTCAAGGGCGCCTACCTCCTCGAAGACGGTAGTAAGGTAGATGCAGAAACCCGTCAGAAACCCGTCAGCGACGATTACTACTACATCGTACCCGACAAGTGTACCGAGTGTGTTGGTTTTCATGAAGAACCCCAATGCGCAGCCGTATGCCCGGTCGACTGTTGCGTGCCCGACCCCGAGCGCGTGGAAGAAGAGGCCAAACTGCTGGAGCGCAAAGAGCGTCTTCACGTATAGCCCCCGATTCTGTCTGCCCCCTATCCGAATAAAACCAAACTAAATATGACCAGAATTGCTGCCTGCCTACTGTTTTTTGCCTTGGCTGCGCTGCCGGCTATGGCCCAGTATTCGCCCATCGGCGTGTGGAAAACCATAGACGATAAAACCGGCGAAGCCAAATCGCATATCGAAATCTTTGAGCAAGATGGACGGCTCCACGGTAAAATCGTGCGCCTGCTGAGAAAAGGCCCCGATACCCGCTGCGAAAACTGCCCCGGCGCTAAAAAGAACCAACTCCTCATCGGGATGCTGGTGGTAGAAAACCTCCGCCCCGAAGAAGGCCACTGGAAAAATGGCTCCATCATGGACCCCGAGAGCGGCAATGTCTACAACTGCGCTATGTGGTTTGAGCGGGGTAAACCCGATGAACTCAAAGTAAGAGGCCGCCACTGGACCGGCATATACCGCACCCAAACCTGGTATCGCGTTAAGTAGGCCCCGCCTACCCTCGCCTTGCCCAAGGCTGCCGTTTCCTGATCCCGGCGTAAAAACTTTAACAATTGCACGGACAATAACAACCCATGCAGCACAGTTAATTAGATGATTCTTAACAACAAGCATCGTCTATGTCAAAAAACTTTACACCGGAAGATATCATCGCTTACCTGTACAGCGAAACCAGCCTGTCGGGATCGCTTGCTGTGGAAAAAGCCTTGCACGGCGATCCCATGCTAAGCGGAGAATACGACGAATTGGTCAATGCTTATGATGAGCTGCCCCGGGCAGCTTTCAATGCCCCGCGCCGCGCTTTGCAGGCTGTGCTCCGCTATAGCGAAAAAACGGCCCTGGAACAACGCGTGTAACCACGACCGACCTGCCCGTCCTCCAGTAATCAACGACGATCGCCTATCCGCACCTATACGGATAGGCGATCGTCGTTGATAAAACATCCTCCGTCTGAAAAATATAGTTTTTGGCGCGACGATGCTCATAATTGTGTTCATTGAGCAAATCAATTACAGGTTTGTCGTATCTTGACGGCCAACTGTAAAACCGCGAATTACGCATAATAGTCATGAAAGACAAGACACTTGCCGGTATTCTGGCGTTGTTTTTTGGATGGATGGGAGTTCACCGCTTTTATCTCGGGCAGGTGGGCCTGGGTATCGTCTATTTGTTTCTCATTCCCGTAGCCTGGTTGTTTGGTATCATTGATGCGCTGGCATTCTTTTCAATGGATCAGGAAGAATTTGACAGAAAATACAACAAAGAGTACTACCGCCGAAGAGAAGAGGAACGAAGCTGGCAACGCGATAAAGACCGCCGCCGCTCGCGCGATCACCAACGCGAAGAGCGCCGACAGACGCGAGAGAATACCAGAAGCGCCTCCCCCGCGAAACATCCCGTTGGAAACCCCTACCGGGATAGCGGCGTTAAAAAGTTCAAAGATTTTGACTACGATGGCGCGATCGCCGATTTTGAAAAATCACTATCCTTGGCGCCCGCCGATGTAGCCACCCATTTTAATGTCGCCTGTGCTTATTCCCTTATCGAAAACAAAGATAAGGCGTTTTATCACCTCGACCGGGCCGTGGCCTTGGGTTTTAACGATTGGGAACGCATCAAGACCCACGATGCCTTAGCGTATGTGCGTATCCAGGATGAGTTCCTGTCTTTTCAGCAAAATGGCTACCGCTTAGCGGCCCAGTTGGATGCTGCCAATGCCGTACCTTCGGAAGATCTGCTCAGTTCTACGCCTGCTGCGGCTGCGGGGCCGTCTTTGTCGCAAGACCTGCTGGAACAACTCAAACGGCTGGGCGAATTGCGCGAGCGCGGCCTGCTCACAGAAGAGGAATTTTCTTCCCAAAAGAAAAAACTTCTGGGCTAATACAATTAATTTAACGTAACCATAACAGCCTTTTCTCCGTTTAGTGCGTAATAATAAGGTACAATACCCCAGCCGATGATCGCGGAAAACTTAATGACCGAAGCCATCTTGCCATTGCGGACCTCCGATACGGGCGACGACGCACTGGCTATTATGGGCGAAAACTTTGTCCGCCATCTCCCTATTGTCAACAACCACCAGCTCCTGGGGCTGCTGTCTGAAGACGATATCTTCGACAACGACGCCTCCGAACCGGTAGGCTCCTACCGCCTCACCCTCATGCACGCACGTGTGCGCAAAGATGATCACGTTTACGAGGTGATGCGTCAAATGGCAGAATACCAACTCACCGTAGTGCCGGTGGTAGACCTGGAGGGCAACTACATCGGGATGATTACCCTTGAAGATGTGCTGCGCTTTTTTGCTGAATCTAACCCGTTCCGCGATCCGGGAGGCATCATCGTTCTGGAGGTGGCCCGTCAGGATTATAGCATGGCCGAAATTGCCCGGATTGTAGAATCGGAAAACGCCCTTATTCTCAGCAGTTTTGTGCAAGCTTATCCCGAGTCTTCCCGCATAGATGTTACCCTCAAGATCAACCGTCAGAACATCTGGCCCGTGCTGGCCACCTTCGAGCGTTTCAACTACCAGGTTAAAGCTTCTTTTGGCGAAACCGACTACTACGAAACGCTCAAGGAACGTTATGACGCCCTCATGACCTACCTCAAGGTATAACCCCGTTTTGCCCTCCATAGCTTTGCATCGCATTTTTGGCATCCGGCATCATGGGCCTGGTTCCGCCAGTCGGCTTAGGCGAGCCCTAAACCAATGGCAGCCCGACTGCGTACTCATTGAAATGCCTGCTGAAACGCAGGCTGAGCTCAACCGCATGGCACTACCAGGCCTGGAGCCGCCCGTAGCGTTGGTCATCTATAATGAAGCCAGTATGGGGCAGGCCCTGTACTTCCCTTTTGCCCGTTTTTCGCCCGAATGGCAGGCCGCTCAGTGGGCCTTAGCTACAGGCGTACCCCTAAGGGCCATTGACCTGCCCGCCGTTCACGCGCCCTCACTTCGCGACAGCAGCTATGCCGCGCCGGCCCTACCCTTAATGCCCCCCGCAGAATCAGCAGATGCAGCATTCGAAGCCGACCCCCTCAAGGCGCTCGCCCTCATCGCAGGCTACGAAGAAGTAGAACCCTGGTGGGACGCCACCTTTGAACAAGAGTCAGACGACCTCGAAGTATTTGCCGCTACGCTCGAATTGATGAGTCAGCTACGCCCGCCTGCGGGCGGCAATGCCTCCGTTGAAACGCTGCTCCGCGAAGCATATATGCGCCAGTGTATGCGCAAAGCCTATACGGATGGCTTTCAGCGTATCGCCGTAGTATGCGGCGCCTGGCACGGCCCCGCGCTGGATGGGCTGGCCTCCATCAAGGCTGTCTCCGATCGGAAACTTCTCAATGCCCTCCCAAAGCCCAAAACCAAACTCAGAACGGCCTGGATTCCCTGGAGCTACCCCCAACTGGCCCGCGAAAGCGGCTACGGGGCGGGCATCATCTCTCCTGCCTGGTATGATCTGCGGTTCGATTACGCCGCGGGCGCCTCGGTGCGCTGGCTGGCCCGGGCAGGGCAATTGTTGCGGGAGGAAGGTATTGATAATTCTCCAGCCCACGTGTTGGAAGCTCTCCGGCTCGCAGAAGCGCTTGCGGCGATGCGACAGTTGCTTCATCCCAATCTTACAGAGGTGCGCGCTGCCGCTTTAAGTGTTTTATGCGAGGGTGTCGAAGAGCGGCTGGAGCTCATTGAGCGACAGTTAGTGGTGGGCAATCGAGTGGGAACAGTGCCCCCCGAAGCTTCAGTAGTACCCTTGCAACAAGACCTTGCCCGGCAACTCCGATCTCTGAGGCTCCAACTCTACTGGGGTAAAGTCGATGTCTGTTGGCTCAAAGCCACAGCTCAGAACCCCAGGGGTGGATTGGACCTGCGCGAGGCATCCGATTTGCAAAAGAGCTATTTTTTACATCGCCTCATTATACTCAACATCCCTTGGGCCGAACCCCATGTGGCGGGTTCGGGCAGCATGGGCAGCTTCAAAGAAATATGGCGATTAGAATGGAAACCTGACTTTTCGCTCCGCGTGATTGAGGCCGCTATGTGGGGCAATACCACCGCAGCAGCGGCGGCTACCCGGCTTCAGGACCTGGGTAAAACAGCGTCTTCACTGGCTGAACTCGTCGATCTTCTACAACGGGCCCTGTTGGCTGGTATGCCGGAAGCAGCTCAGTCATTGATACAAAATCTAAGACAGCAGTCGGCGGTGGCGCGCGATATTTTTCAGCTTTTGCCCTGCATACCCGCCTTGGCAGGGGCTATACAATATGGCGATGTGCGCCGAACCGACGTTACCGCATTGGCACAATTGGTAGGTGAGATGGCGCCCAGAGTGGCGCTGGGCTTACCTGCTGCTGCCCGCCAATTGGATGAAGACGCCGCCCGGAGCTTATTAGCTCATCTGATGGCTGCCGACCGGGCACTGCATACCCTACAGGTAGAGTCGCTGAGCAAAGTCTGGCAGCAGGCTCTGCTCGAAATGGCTAATGCGCCTGATGTACATCCATTGCTTAAAGGAGCCGCTACCCGGCTGCTTTTTGACCGTCGGCGATTGGAAGTAACAGCCGTAAGCCGGCATCTGAGTCTTGCACTCTCTTTGGCACAGCCCTTAGGAGATGCCGCCAGTTGGCTTGAAGGCTTTTTGCCCGGCAGCGGCATGGTTTTGCTTCACCACCCTGCGCTACGCCGGCTCATCGATGAGTGGCTCGCCCCACTGGACGAGCCCGACTTTATGAATATCCTTCCCGTATTGCGACGCACATTCTCCAGGTTTAGCCCCGCCGAGCGCCAATTGCTCTTTGAACGGGTTCGTATGGGCGGCACAACAGATGCTCCCCTCGCCGAGGCGTCGGGCTATCGAGCCGACAGACAAAATACATTACTCCCCGGACTGAGGAACTGGATTGGCAATTACAATAAATGACATTTTCTTAAAATTCGCTTAAACTACAGTTTATTCAGGACGGCCATCTTTGCAACATCAAAGTTGTACTTCTTGCTGTCATTCTCTTTTATACTGCTAATCTTTCCTGCAATCTAAAGTCGCTTACCGCCCAGGTTCGTACCGCCCGGTACGATCCTGGCGCCTTTTTTTCTAATATTCCCTTCTTTAATTATATCTTTGCCCCATGGCAAAACTGCTGCTACTGGAAACAGCTACGGAAGTTTGTTCTGTTGGGCTGGCATACAATGGTCAATTGGTCGCCTTGCACAATGCAACTACCCCCAACGATCACTCCCGTCTGCTCACTACCCTAATCGGGGAAGGAATGGCAACTGTCGGCTGGTCATTCAGCCAGCTCGACGCAGTGGCCATAAGCCAGGGACCAGGCTCCTACACCTCTCTTCGCGTAGGAGCAGCCACGGCCAAAGGGTTGTGCTATAGCCTCGGCAAACCACTGATAGCCGTTGATACACTGGCCGCATTAGCAGAGGCCAGTCGTCTCCAGGAGGATGCCGAAGACATTCTTTATATGCCTATGATAGACGCCCGACGCGACGAAGTGTACACCGCTGTCTACGACGCAGCGCTAAATGCACTGGCGCCTCCGCATGCCTTGGCGCTCAGCGCCCAGGCGCTTGCCCAATGGGCAGGCGAGCGACATTGTCTGGTTACATCAGGAAATGGGGGGCATAAAGCATCGGTATTCCTGCCCCGACAGGTGCGTTTCCGAGCAGAAATACAATGCTCTGCCGCTCACCTTATCAAGCCGGCTGAAAAAGCCTTTTGTATGAATGATTTTTCAAATATGGCCTATTTTGAACCCCTTTATCTCAAACCTCCCTATGTAACTCAGCCTAAAAAGTAAAAAAAATAAGGAAAAATGGGCGAAATATTATATTTGTTCAAAGCTGTCCTTATATTGGCACAATATTTGAACAATTGCATACAATCGTTGATTTGTTTCACTCGCTAAGCTGGTATTATGGGAAAGCAAAAAACTGAGGCGGTTACCCTAAAAAAAGGACAAGAAGAAATCCTCCTCGATTATGTTGAACTCCGAAAAGCCGTGCTGGTTCTTCGGGCCATCAACCACAAACTTCGCCAACAAATTATTGAACTGTTGGAGAAAACGGATAAAATGACTGTAACCGACATCTATGTCCAATTGCGGCTAGAACAGTCTGTAGCGTCTAGCACCTGGCTTTGTTGCGCAAGGCCGGTGTTGTAAATACTGAACGCAATGGAAAATTCGTTTACTATTCTTTAAACAAAGACAGGCTGGCTCAGATATTTGGCCTCGTAGATGAGCTGGCGCCCTAAGGTTACCCGTTTTTGCCTGTATATGTATATCCTAACCCGGTGAACTGCGTGAGGAAGTGCCCTGCCTCCAAGAATAAATACCACTATGCACTGTGTTGTGTACCTTGCTTAATTTTGCCGTGCTATCCATAAAGGGATAGCATAGCTTATCATTGTTTTACCAGGTATCAAACGTCCCATGTTAAGCTTTTATAGCTATGAGCAAAACAAACACGCCAACTAAGTCTGACAAGGTTTCCAAGCCTGTGTCCAAACTGGAAAAAGGCTCCAGATTCGACAAAGTATCACTTTCCATCGAAGTGCTCAGGGCATTTGTGCATCCGCTTCGGTTGAAAATGCTTTCCACCATCAGTAGTTACGGAAGCATCTTCGTTAAAGATATCCATACATTGCTGAAGTTGGAGCAATCGCTGGTGTCGCAGCATCTCCGTATCCTGCGCCAATCCGATCTGGTAGTAGCCACCCGAAAAGGAAAGTTCATTTACTACTCTGTCAACTTCGATGTAGTTGATGAAGTCATAGACTCAGTCTATTACTTTTTAGACAACAACGATTTGTCGGAGTTGGAAGATACAGATGAAACTGATCTGTAAAAGCCAGTTGTATTGACACGCTTACCTGGCCGTAGCGTCCCCTTCCTTCGGAGCGTTATCAGGTGAAGAATCAGAATTGATGCCGGAACTACCTTCTGCATCAACGTCCTTCTCTATGTCGGCATGTTCCGTTATTGCCGGCGTTCCGTTAGCTGCAAGCGGTTGTAACTGATGCCGTTGAAATAACAATGTTATGACGCCTAAGCTAATGGCTACATCCGCAATATTGAACACAGGCTTAAAAAACTGAAACGGCTGCCCCCCCAGGTAAGGTATCCATTCAGGGTATATGCCCTGCCAGATGGGAAAAAAGAACATATCTACTACCCGGCCATGTAAAAAAGGCGCATACCCGGCGCCCAATGGCACAAAAGTCGCCGCCTCTCCGCTGTGAAAAGGGGAAGCCGAGAAAATAAGCCCATAAAACATGCTATCAACAACATTGCCGATGGCCCCGGTAAGGATAAGTGCAAAGCTCACCAACACCCCGGTGGAAGCGCCGGCCTGAATAAGCCGACGCAGGTAAAAAAACAGGATACCGATGGCTACAATTCGAAAAAGGCTCAAGATAAGCTTGCCATTCTCGCCCTTAAGGGTATAACCAAAGGCCATGCCCGGGTTTTCTACAAAATAAAGGTAGGCCCAAGTGCTCCCCAGCATAGGTATCTCCTGCCCGTAGTGCATATTGGTTTTTACCCAAATCTTGAGCGCCTGATCGGCAGCCAGAATAACCACAACGATGATGCCAACGAGAAGAGATCGATTCATAAAGAATGCAGCGCCCCTGGCGCCTATGGTTTTAATTAATCCTCAATGATGTCGCCCGCATCATCGTTATCTACCGGTTTTTCGCGGATACGCAGAGGGTTAGCCCGCATATCGAGGTAGTCGCGGCGCTGGCGAACCACATCTATCGCTAAAAATAACGACTGGCGGAACGAAGCAGGATCGGCTTCGTTTTTTCCAGCCAGATCATAAGCCGTCCCGTGGTCGGGCGATGTGCGCACCGCCGTAAGCCCGGCCGTGTAATTCACCCCATTGCCAAAGGAAAGCGCCTTGAAGGGCGCCAAGCCCTGGTCGTGATACATAGCCAGTACGGCATCGTACTTTTTATGCTGCCCAGAACCAAAAAAACCATCAGCCGGGAATGGGCCCATCACTAATTTACCACTTTTTTTAGCTTCAACAACAGCCGGCCGGATGAATTGTTCTTCCTCGTGGCCCAGCAATCCGCCATCCCCGGCATGAGGGTTTAGCCCCAATACAGCAATGGTAGGCCGGTCGATGCCAAAATCCATCCGCAACGACTCATATAGAATCGATAGTTTTTGTAAGATGAGTTCTTTCGTAATTTTGGCGGCTACATCGCGCAGGGGCAGATGGTTGGTGGCCAACGCTACCCGTAGCCCGTCGTTCACCAACAGCATCACGCTTTGGTTGGCCCCCAGTTCTTTCGTCAGGTACTCCGTATGCCCGGGGAATGGAAAATTGGCCATCTGCATGGCCTCTTTGTTGATGGGCGCCGTCACTAAGGCGTCAATCAAACCCGCTTTAAGATCTTTTACGGCCCACTCCAGCGATTGAAAAGCGTACCGCCCACCCTGATCGGTGGCTTTGCCCAGCGTGATGTTCACATTGTCCTGCCAGCAATTGACCACATTGATGCGATCAGGAATGAGCTGATCGGCGCCCCGAACGGTATGAAACTGGAAGTCGACGCCTACAATATTTTTGTGGTAAGAAACGACTTTCGATGAACCGTAAATAACCGGGACACACAAGTTGAGCAACTGGTCGTGCTGGAATGTTTTTAAGATAACTTCCAGGCCTACGCCGTTGATATCTCCTATGGTAATGCCTATGATGGGCTTGGTCATTGCGTCAATTTTTTATCAATAGCTGGCAAAAATAATAATTCCCATCGTACTGACGAATTTAGTAATGCTTATCTTGCGCCAAACGCATACAGTGAAAGCCAAAAAGTCATACGGTCAGCATTTTTTAACCAACGAGCACTATGCCCAACGCATTGCCGACAGCCTCTCGGCTGACGGTGGCTACACATCCCTGCTCGAGGTTGGCCCCGGCCAGGGAATGCTCACCAAATACCTGACAGACAAAGGTTTTGACTTCAAAGTGGTAGAAGCCGACGCGGATATGGTCGTCTTTCTACATCGGCACTTCCCGGGGCTGCATGGCCGCATCATCGGCGCCGATTTTCTGCGCATTAAGCTTGAAGAGCATTTTTCAGGGCAGGTAGCCATCATCGGCAATTTCCCCTATAACATCTCCTCCCAAATTCTCATCAAGGCCGTCGACAACAGAAGCCTCGTACCCGAACTGGTGGGTATGTTTCAGAAAGAAGTGGCCGAACGCGTTACCGCAGCCCCCGGTAGCAAAGCCTATGGCGTCATCAGTTTGTTGGTGCAAGCCTGGTTTCATACCGAATACCTCTTTAGCGTCAGCGCCGGCAATTTTAAACCGCCGCCCAAAGTACAGTCGGCCGTCATTCGCCTTCAGCGCCGGACCGAGTTTCCCGTAGCCGAAGTCGACGAGGCCCTCTTCCGGCTGGTCGTAAAAACTGCCTTCGGGCAAAGACGCAAAATGCTGCGCAACACCCTCAAGCCCCTGCTCCCCGACGCCGACCCCATGCTGGAGGAGCCCTTCTTCACCCGCCGGCCCGAGCAACTCAGTTTGGCGGAGTTC
>CAYOTJ010000015.1:4842-17481 GCA_964406855.1 uncultured Saprospiraceae bacterium | reverse complement strand
CTTCTAACCTGCCTGAGTCCGGCTCTGTCGCTATCACCCTTGAAGACAACAAACTGGGCTGGCGCCAATTGTTGCTGACAACAAAACAAGAAGGAGCTTTATTGCTGGAATTGCATAGTGATGCCGGCGTTTTTCAGTTGGGTTTCACCCATGGCGAGCCGATGCCTTCGTCAACTGTTTTTATAGGCCCTAACTTAGTGAGCTTTTTCAGGGGGCACTTCCAGAGCGTATATCCTGCCCGGGTGCTGGGCCAATACGCCTGGACACAACCCGACGAGCTCACCCTTGAACTTCGCTACATAGAGAGCCCTCATGCCCAAACCATTACCCTGCGGTTTATGGAGCAGCGGGAAGTGGAGGTTCAATTGGCCAAAAGCCTGGATTTTGGACGCAATCCTACCAGCATTAAAGGCAGACGGCAATAAACCAACAACCCTATTGCCGCATAGCTTCTACAGGATCAAGGCGGGCAGCCTGCATAGCCGGAATGATGCCCGAAACTACGCCAATGATAACGGATACGCTAACGCCCAACATTATGTTGCCAACGTCCATGTAGAAGGCAAAGGAAAAGGCCGCCGTGAGCCCTTGGGTGATAAGCCAAACTAAGCCCAGTCCCAATGCGCCGCCTAATATGCATAAAATAATGGCTTCGGTGAGAAACTCCAGCAGGATGATATAGCGCTTGGCGCCCAATGCTTTTTTAATCCCAATGATGTTGGTGCGTTCTTTGACCGATACAAACATGATGTTGGCTACACTTACGCCGCCTACCAGCATAGAAAAAGCGCCAATGACGATCCCCAGTAGATTGAGTACTAAAAAGAACTGGTCGAACACCTGGCCGATCATGGAGAGCTGGTTGAGTGAAAAGGACTCCTCTGCGCGGGGTTTCAGCCGCCGCTCTGCCCGAAGAATTCCGCGGATTTCATCACGCATCTGTTCCAGCGCAACGCCTTCTGCAGTTTTGGCGCAGATGGTGGCATCAAAGATATTGGCATTGCGCAGGTTAGCTAAGTTGCGGCCATTGTTGTAGGAAACGATGATGCAGTCGTCAAAATCCAGCGGATTGAGTAGCGCGTCGCCGGAGGTTTCGATGACGCCGATGACCTCGTAAGGTTTTCCCTGGAGTTTGACGGTTTTACCCATGGGTTCTATGGCGCCAAAAAGCGCCTGAGCCACTTTATAACCCAAAATGATTTTGTTAGCTCCGTATTGGTATTCTGCCGGAGAAAAGTACCGCCCTTTAGCAAAGGGAATGCTAAACATATCCGCAAACTCCTCCGAGGCAGCTATGGCCACCGATTGCTCAACGCTGTTTGCATTCCACTTAACGGTGCGGAAAACAATAACAACGTGGAAAGAGGTCAGTTGGGCATAACGCGACTTTTGCCTGACTACCTCGTATTCCTCATGAGTAGGGTGGGGGCGCCGGAAGTATTTCCACCAGTTATCGCCAAAGTCATCCCAGGGCCATTTTTTTACATAAAGGATGTCATTGCCCAGCTTATCCATACTTCCCCGAATGTTGTCTTCCAGCGAATCGACGGCTGAAAGCACCCCGATGATGCAAAAAATACCAATGGAGATACCCACTAAAGAAAGAAAACTGCGCAATCGGTTGCCCTGCAATTGCTGAAGGGCCTGACGAATGCTTTCTATGATAATTTTGCCGAAGACGCCCATATATACAAACTGATTATGGCCAAAACAGATGGCAGGAGCCAACCGCACCCTGTTTTGATTGTTTACTATGTAGAAATACCCGGCGCAATAGCACCTTTGGCGCTTTAAAGCTAACGCAAGAGCGCCGCATCGGGCTAATAATTCGATAAAAAGCAGCTTTTCATCTGCAAATGAGCCTGAAACGGTAAAAAAAGGTTAGCGATCTTGTAACCTGTTTTACTATCTTTGCGCTCAATTTGCTGAAAACTTACTGATATAATCAATGAGGACCAAACTGTCGCATTTCGGTTTTGACCTGCCCAAGCACTTAATTGCGCAACACCCTGCCAAAAATCGCGACGAGTCGCGCATGATGGTAATACACCGTGATTCGGGAAAGATTGAACACCGCGTCTTTAAGGATGTACTGGAATATTTTGACGAGGGGGACATCATGATTTTCAATAATACCAAGGTGTTTCCGGCTCGCATGTATGGTTGCAAAGAAAAAACTGGCGCTAAAATCGAGGTTTTTTTACTGCGCGAGCTTAATAATGATGCTCGTTTGTGGGATGTGCTGGTAGATCCGGCCCGCAAGATTCGAGTTGGCAATAAACTTTACTTCAGTGATGAAAACGGAAATGATGTACTCGTCGCCGAAGTCGTAGACAACACAACTTCCCGCGGGCGAACGATTCGCTTCCTGTATGATGGTCCGGAAGAGGATTTTCAACGCGATCTTTACTATCTGGGCAATACGCCTCTGCCCAAGTACATCACCCGCCCTGCCGATGAAAATGACCGCGAGCGTTACCAGACGGTATTTGCCAAAGAAGTAGGCGCTGTAGCCGCGCCCACAGCCGGCCTCCACTTTAGTCGGGAGTTATTGAAGCGACTCGAAATCAAAGGAGTCGACTTTGCCGAACTTACCGTACACATTGGTTTGGGTACCTTTCGCACCATTGAAGTAGAGGACTTGTCGAAGCATAAAATGGACGCGGAGTACTTCCGCATTGCCGCTGACGCAGTTGACAAAGTAAACAGGGCCAAAGACAACAGCCACCGCATCTGCGCAGTAGGTACTACTACCATGCGGGCAGTAGAGACGGCCGTATCAGCTGAGGGTTTGCTCAAACCTGCCGAAGGATGGACCAACAAGTTCATCTATCCGCCTTATGATTTCAGCATCGCCAATGCCATGGTGACCAATTTCCACCTGCCCAAGTCAAGTCTCATCATTATGGTGGCTGCTTTTGGCGGTTATGATCTGGTAATGGAAGCTTACCATGAAGCCATTAAAGAGGAATACCGCTTTTTTAGCTATGGCGATGCCATGCTGATTCTTTAACTAAGAATAACGGTTGGCGCTTGTTTGCCAGGCTGTAGCCTTCAAACAAGCGCTTATGTCGGTTTTGCAGCCGGAGCCATACTAAAGCCGGCCCTTAAATCGTATTCTACCGACATGATAAGGTTCTTTACTTTTTTGCGGAATGGCTTCTTTTTATGGATAAGCATCCTGCCGGGAAATACAGCTCAGGCAGCTGGCGTCCAGTTTAGCTTCTACGGAGCAGAAGTTATGTTAAATTACGATCCTTCAGCATTCATGCGCGAACCTGTGCGCGTAGATGCCGCAGGGCTCACCTCTGCATGGCGGTGGCTGGAGCAGCGTTCTTACCGCAGCTTACTGGAAGACGTTCAACGCTACAAATCAGAACTGAGACTCAACGATTGGATGTACTACCAGTTGCTGAATACGGCAATTGCCCAATTGATGAAAGGCGGAGACGCGCCTGCACGGGAACTTACCACAGCTTATTTGCTGGTTAAGAGCGGGTATGACATCCGGGTAACATTCAGCCGGAATGAGCTCTATGTCAATGCCTATGTGCTGGAAGACCTCTATGAAGTGCCTATAATAGAAGATGCAGGCAGGCAGTTTGCCAATCTGACGGCAGCAAGGCTTAAAACAGGTCCTTTGACAGCCATGTATATGTTAGATATTCCCGGCCTTCGCCCAGGTAAAACATTCTCCTTCAATCTCGCTGTCAGACCAGCTTTGCCCGAACGACCTCATACCCGCTTGTTCAGCTTTACTTACAGGCATGTTGTACACGAGATCAGCCTGCAATACGACGAACAGTGGGTGGAGTTGCTAAAGTCATATCCGCTTACGGGCGAAATGAATTATATAAATGCGGCTGCTTCTACGGCGCTTCGCAATAGCCTTGTCCCGGCGCTCAATGAAAAATTAGATGGCTTGACCACCGCTGAATCTCTGGAGTTACTCGCCGCAGTTACCAGAAGCGGGTTTGTTTATGGAGAAGACAATGTACAGTTTGGCCGCAGCAAACCCATGGTGGCTGATGAGCTGTTTTTTTATCCCCGTTCAGATTGTGAAGACCGGACGGCGCTATTCTTCTTTCTGGTAAAGGAACTATTGGGGCTGCCTATGGTGGTTATCGCCTACGACGACCACATAAGCCTGGCTGTGTCGGCGCCCGGAATAGAAGGCGATATTGTCGCCTATAACGGCCTGCGCTATCTGTTTTGCGATCCAACGGGGCCTTCCAACTCCTGTGAAATCGGACGCATACCAGAGGGCTACGAACACAAGTCTTTCGAGATTATCGGAGAATATCCAGACCTTCAACGATGACCCGTAATTCGCCCGGTTTTCGGGTTCCGAAAAAAATTCGGCTTTGAAACTTATCAACCTTTATTCCGTTTATTACATTTGCGGGAAATTTGACAGAGACCCCCAGCGTTCTCCCGTCAATAATTAGGTTTTTTACTTTCATCAGCAAACTAAACTTCGTAGTCTATGTATTGGACATTGGATCTGGCCTCTCACCTGGAGGATGCGCCCTGGCCCGCAACCCGGGATGAATTGATCGACTACGCCATCCGATCTGGCTTGCCGCTCGAAGTAATCGAGAACCTGCAATCGATGGAAGACGAAGGTGAGATTTACGAAGGTATCGACGACATCTGGCCGGACTATCCGCGCAAGGACGATTTCCTCTTCAATGAAGACGAATATTAGCCCAGGCGATCGTTTTCCGCAACAGAATAAAGAAAAGGTTTTACACTAAGCTGTAAAACCTTTTTGTTTTTCATAAAAATCCTATTTTTGTGACATTATATAGTTTGCGCTGCCGGGTTTGGGTTTAGATTGCTGCGTTATCCGCGCCTATTTGCACAAAGCCCGCTGGAGCGCTATGTATTAAGATGAAGCCTCATACACATGAAAAACCTGATAGAGATAGCCAGTATTGTCACCAAGCGGAAAGTGGCTAAAATTGAGATATTCGATGAAAGTGCGCTGAAGCATCGCAACAGCAAGTTCAACGAATTCTATGAAGCCCTTACTACCGATAAGTTTCGCAACGACCGCGAAGCGGCCCAGGCATTGTATAATTGCAGTCCGCAGGATGCCCGCTACCGCCAGTTGAAGTCGCGCTTTCGCCGCCGGCTCCTCAACACATTATTCTTCCTGGATGTCAATAAGCCCTCGGCTTCCAACTATGATCGCGCCAACTTTACCTGCAACCGGGAATGGGCATTGATCAAAATTTTACAGGAGAATGGCGCTCATGATTCCGCTGAAAACTTAGCCCGGAGTCTGCTTACGACAGCCATTAAGTTCCATATTACGGAAATAGCCGCTAACCTGGCCCGCATACTCAGGGCTTACGCCTCTAAAAATAACAACCTCCAAGACTTCGAAGAATACGACAACTTGCTCAAGCAGTATGCCGCTCTGGAACAGGCCGAACAACAGTCGGAAGAGCTCTTTCAACGAGCCCAGATGATTTATCAGCAACCCAATAGCGAAGAAGGCGCCGAGCTAATGGAAGCTTTCTGCAATAAACTGCTGAGTTTGTCAGAGCAGTTCGCCGATTCGCCAGTAGTCAACTACAATATGTATTTAGCCTGGGCCATGCGCTACGAGATGAGCCGGGAGTACGACTCGCTGCTTTATATTTCCGATCAGGCCATCGCTTATATAGAAGCTAACCCCGATTATTACAGAGAAGAGAAGATCATTGCTTTTTTTACAAAGCGGATGTCCGCCTACTTGCACTTGGGTAATTACCGGGAGGGGCAGGCGAACGCTGAAAAATGCCTCCAGCTTTTTCATGAAGGTAGCGACACCTGGTACTCTTTTATGGAGTATTATCTGCTCATTGCTTTGCATACGGGGTATTTTATTCATGGGCTGGCGATTTTCAATCGTGCGGCAGGATATCCTTCCTTCCGAAAGTTGGATGCCGAATCGAGGGAAAAATGGTCGGTATACGAGGGCTTTTTATCTTTTATGTTGGAATCTCAGGGTTTAGGCGGCAAAGTGATCAATCTGGGAGCTCAGCGCCGGAGTCGCTCGGCAGGCGTCCTCAATAAAGATTATCGGATCATCATTGTGTTGTTTTCAATCTTACAGACACTTCGACTCATTACAGCTCGACAATTTCACAAGGCAGATGAGGAAATAGAAAAACTAAAGAGCATGGCCAACAGACAACTCAACAAAGAGGAGTATTGGCGCCCCATTCAGTTTATCCGCTTGCTAAGCCAACTCAAAAAAGCGGGTTATCAGCCCGCTGATCTGGCCGGAGAAAATAAGTACCTCGATCGGCTTCAACAGGAGCCTTTTGCTTATCGGGGCGCACTGAGCCAGCTTGAAGTGGTACCTTATAATGTTTTGTGGCGTCATTTATTAGGTAGGTTGCAGTAAGTTCGGGGCTTAAGCGTATCTTTGCGCAACGCTAAAAAATTCGGGTGGAAAACAAGATCATCATAGCCATTGATGGCTTTTCTTCTTGTGGCAAAAGTACGCTGGCCAAGGCGCTGGCGAAAAAGCTGCATTATGTTTACGTCGACTCCGGCGCTATGTATCGCGCCGTTACGCTTTATTTCATCAGAAACGGAGTCGATTGGCAAAGCCCGGATCAGGTAGCTAAGGCCCTTGGGGATATCCACATCGAACAAAAGCGCGAGAACGGAGGCAACATCACTTACCTCAACGGGGAAAATGTGGAAGAGGCTATTCGTTCCATGGAAGTTTCTTCCCTTGTGAGTCCGGTAAGTACGTTGTCGGCTGTGCGGCGCGCCATGGTGAGGCAGCAACAACACATGGGACGTAAAAAAGGCATCGTTATGGATGGTCGGGATATTGGAACCGTCGTTTTCCCCGAGGCCGAGCTTAAACTGTTCCTAACTGCTGATTTAGAAGAACGTACCCGCCGCAGGTTTGAAGAGCTAAAGGCAAAAGGGCAACCCGTTGACCGGGAAGCTGTAGCCGGAAACTTAGCTGAACGCGATTTTATAGACGCAAACAGAGAAGATAGCCCCCTGCGAAAGGCAAACGATGCTATTGTATTGGACAATACCGATCTTACGGAAGAACAGCAATTAGATAAAGCGCTTAGTATGGCCTTGGCTGAAATTGAGCATCTCAATGTACGTCAGTAGCTGCTGATACGCTACAGATCGCGCACAGAATTGCGGTCGGTGAGAATATCTTTGAGTTCTTTCAGAAACTGGTACTGATGGGGGAGCGCCTTTTTAAGGGCCTCTTTGATGCTAACAAAAGCGCCGCCTTCAACCGATTTGAGTTTCTCTTTCAGTTGCATCGCATCTTCATAAAGCATGCTTTTAAGGCTGGGTATTTCATGCCAGTCGCCTTCAATGGCCATAGCTTCCTGGGTCTGGTCGCCATCTTCAACAGGTTCCAATAGAATCATCTCAGGGCCCGAAGTTTTATCCATTTCGCCTTGGGGTAATCCCAGCGCTTCCGATTGCCTTTCGTCGTTGAGGACGAACACTTCCAGACCGCGTTCGCGGAACCTGTAAATAACCAGGCTGACTGTTTTGCGAAGACTCATGTGACCGCAAATTAAAGGTAAAAAATGCCGTTGAAGCCAGGCACAATTTGAACTTAGCTGGCCTCAAGACTATATGCGAAACAGTTATTGAGGCATTGGGTTCAACCAATTATACCGCAAAGGACGGATAAAACCAAGATTTTTCCAAAAACTTTTCCTTTCAGCCTACTTTTCCACTACTTGGCTTACGAGTTCTTTTAGCGCTAAAGCAATGAAAAGCTGCTCTTCTTTGTCGTTGATGTCGGGCTTGAGTAACTCAAAAGCACGGTCATTAAGCCCTTTGACGCCAGAGCCCGGCTTGCGGGCTATACTGCCAATTTCGCGGCTGCCTACAATAACGGGAAGCAGGGAAGAATGCTCGGCCTGCACCTTAGCCAGTTCTTTACCCGTGCGGGCGCCCTTGAGTATGCCTTCTTCATTGATTTCACCAACCTCCTGGCCGTCTATGTACAGCGTGGTAAGGCCTTTACGCACAATATAGGCGTATTCGTGCTCAGCCGTTTTGGCATACATAAGAGCGCTTTTTTGTTTGCCGGCAAATTGGCGATAGCTGTAAGCCGCTACGGGTTCGTGGAAGATGGTCGTATAGATGCCCTTGGCTGTGGTGGAGACGCCTCGGCGCAACACGTGTTTTTGTTGACCCCGGGAAAAAATTTCCATCTCAGCCCTATTGATGGGAGTGAGATCGCCTGCCCAGGTTTTAAGATCTGCTTTCATTTTTTCCAGCTCAGCCATCATTTTTTTCTTGTTGGGGGCTATATTGCCAATGATGAGACTGGTGAGCGTGAGGGCCAAAGCCACAAAAAGTGCAGTAAGTATAGCCAGATAGATCATGCTTTGGTTGCTTGTTTCTTATAGTTCGTGCCATCCGGCCCGATAGTTGAGCTGAATGCGGTGCGTTTCGGGTTCTGCAAACCTTCTGGCTTGTTCCTTGATGGCAACCCGATCGGCCGGCGACAAAATTACCCACTTCTGCCGGATCAACCTATCCATTTCGACTAAAATGGCAGATTGATCTTCCCAATAGCGGGTTTGGCCAGATGTTATGTCATCTACTAAGGCTTGTTTGAGTTGGTTTAGCTCCGGGCGCCAGTTGGGAGCTGCCTGCCAGAGCGAATCCGTTTTTTGCAGCAGGCTCAGGTGAATACCGCGGCCCAGCAGGCTGTAGCTTTCGCCGGTTTCGGTGGGGAAGCGCCAGGCAGGCGTGCCTGCTTTGCCTTCCGGGCCAGGGTAATACTTGACAATGAGTTGGAAGAAGGCGTCGTCGTGGGATGATGGCGTACTACCAGCATATACACGCCACAGCCGAAAATCGGGCGATGCCCAATCGCCTGCCGGGCTTATCCATATTCCCGGTTGGCCGGCAGCCCAGGCATGAGTGTGCGGAATGAGGCAGTTGGGCACGTTGAGCCGGCCGGCATTGGCCGCATCCATTAAGGAATCGAGCCGTTGATAAGCTTCAAACAGGTCGGAATAAGCCCTGAGCTTTTCAAGACTGATGTAGGGGCTAAGCCAGCGCGAACCGAAGGTCGCTTCGAGTATAAGCTGTGAAAAAAGGGCGCGCAGCGTTGAGTTGTCATAGGGCTTGATGACAGCGGTATCCCAACGAATCCATGCCGCTTGGGTAGAATCCAGGCGTACGGCTACCCATAGCCCGCAGTATGGGTCGTAGTGCGTGGAGAATTTAGCCGTAGTTTGGTAGTGCGCCGGCGGCCGGCAGATCACTTCGCCATGTTGCAGGTATCCAATGACCTCGCTATGGCTATCGGGCTCCCGGTAGGCCGGAAGCGGGGCTGTTGAAGCCGCTAATGCCAGTGGGTCATCGCAGTTGTATAGGGGCGACAGCGCCTCGTCGCTACATCCTCCTGCCAACAACACGCACAATGGTAATCCGATTAGAGGCCACTGAAGCAGATGGTAAAAGCGTAGGCGAAACAAAAAAGTAATCATACTAATTTTTGTAAAACAACGGTACTCTCTTAGCGTGCAACACGCGCTAAGAGAGTACCATTTACCTAAAATAGGCTTTGTGCAGATGCTGGGTTTTACGCCCGCGAATGCAGCGCCACCCGATTGCCTTCGGTATCGATAAAAACGCCCATATAGCCGTAATCTTCGGCTATGAGGGTTTTGCCTATCAATACTTGCCCGCCGTTGGGCTCTACGCGGCTGAGTTCATTAGCGAGGTCTCCTGAAAAGGCCGTGAAATAGACTAAGGCTCCATCGGCGCTGGGCTTGTACATTTCTGCATGGTGAACCAGCGATCCGGCCGAGCCGGCGGTATTGGCCTCACTCCAGGGAAACCATGCCATATCCAGCGAGCCCATTTGCTGCCGTTGCAGGGCATAGCCCATAACGGCTTCATAAAAGGCGATGGCGCGGTCCATGTTGGCTACGGGGATTTCGAACCAACCAACGACGTTGTGCTCAGGTTGCATACTACTTAATTTAGATAGATGATATAAAATGGTTCAGTCGGAGCGTTAGCGTTCGTAACGCAAGGCAAATATAGTTTATTTGTTTTTAATTAAAAGATTTAAAACGATAATTTTTTTCAAAAATTATCGCTTGACTTTTGTCATATCGTGTATAGATAAGGAGAAAATACGCTTCTAGGGGAGACCTAATCCCGGTATGTTCTAACTATCGCGCTATGTTTCATGGGAAGCAGCACAGTGAGGTCACTATTGAATAGCTAAGGAACATGATAACGCAATATGCTTAAGGATGATGAAAAATAAAATGTTTAATTTTGTTGTATTTTAAATTTTTTGTGCGTATGTTTGCCTTGCCTAATAAGATAAAAGCGTTTTCTCAATCTCAAGGCGAAAGCCAATCCGTTACTTTTATCGCTTTTATTCATTACAAGCCCGGAATACCGGGATATCATCTTGCTGCGCAGCCTTGGCGTCAGTTGATGTTGGCGGTTTTCTTTTGAGGTCGCCTCGTCAGTTGTATGCCAGACATAGCCCCGCTTCCGCCATAGGTAGCCGGCGCATTTCGGATGGATCTTTCAGGCCTTGGCGGCTTGAGAGCAGATGCCGAAGGTATGCCCGGTGGTGGTGGTTGTGGAGCGGGGAGTTGGCGTGCAGGCCAGGAGGGTGGGATCCCACCCTCTACTACAATGATCATTGTAAATATCAAAGCGCGCTCATCATCGGGCAGCCTGCCGTCCGCCAGGGGAGGGGACTGGTATGCCCAACGGCTGCGCGATACTTGCTACGAGAAGTTGTCAGCTTGGTTGGAGGGAACAGGAAGGGGGTTGCCAGTTTTTTGGGGTTATGGTTTGCGTTAGCCGGGTTTGTGCATGGATAGCGAGTTTTGTCCGGGTCTATATGTACAAAACCTGCCGACGCCCGGTGTTTTTAAGGTTATGGCTGATTGCGGTGTTTTTGCCTGGCCTAGCGATGCGGAGAGGTGGCGGCCCAAGCCGCCAGACGGCGCCCCCTAAAGGGCGCCGGCCGACCAACGGGAGCCTCGTAGCGTAGCGACCCCGCGCAGGATGTCTATTGTGCTAAGCGATATGCGGGGTAGGCCCCTGAGAACAGAATTTTTGTTACTTTTGCCGCCATCGACCCTGGTTTTCGGGGTTGTTGCAAAGGCATGAAAGAAAAAGACGCGATAACGGTTTTGTATCAGGATGAAGCGGTGCTGATAGCGGCCAAGCCGCCGGGTTTGCTGACGATACCTGACCGGTTTCAGCCGCAGTTACCCAATTTACAGGCTTTGTTGAGCGAGGAGCATGGGCGTTTGTGGACGGTACACCGCTTAGATCGCGAAACCAGCGGCGTCATTTGTTTTGCGCGCACTGAAGCTGATCATCGGGCTTTGAGTATGCAATTTGAAGCGCGCACGGTGGGTAAGTACTACCTGGCGCTGGTAGACGGGCGCATAGGGCCGGATGCGGGTACGATTGATGCGCCCATCGGGCCGCATCCCCGGCAGGAGGGTAAGATGACGGTCATTGCTTCTGGCAAGCCCGCCCAGACCGACTACAAGGTGTTGCGCCGTTTTGTGGCGTTTACCTGGGTAGAGGCGAGGTTGCACACGGGCCGTACCCATCAGGTGCGGGTACATTTTCAGTCGGCAGGCCATGCCTTGGCGGTAGACCCGCTCTATGGTCGCCGGGCGGCCTTACTTTTATCGGAAATTAAGGGAAAGGGCTACCAGTTGGGCAAGTACCAGGAAGAGCGGCCGCTGTTAGAGCGCACGGCGCTGCACGCGGCCCGATTGGAGGTAGCGCATCCGCGTACGGGCGAGCTGTTGGTTGTAGAGGCGCCCCTGCCCAAGGATTTGAGGGCGGTGGTGCAGCAGTTGGAAAAATGGGGCGCTTAGCGCTCAATCAAACGGCTTAGCGCTCAGTAGCGTCTTAACCAGGTGATTTCCAGACCGGGAATTACCGTTTCATCATCTATTTCTTCGAGGTATCGCTTGCCGGCCAATGCTTTGAGCCTGCGCAGGGTGGGTTGGGTTTCGCTATGCCGAATGGCGATTTCTACTGCGGCGCCTTCGCCAAAGTCTTGGGCCAGGATGGGCAGCTCCAATTGGCTCAGGGCATTCATGACGGGGCTCATGAGGGCATAATCGAACCGGATGCTAAAAGCATCCCGAACGATTTTTTCTACAGCTTCGGCGGCAGCGAGGGCTTCCATAGCCGAAGTTTTATAGGCCTGGATGAGGCCGGAGGCCCCCAGCAGCGTGCCGCCAAAATAGCGAACGACAACTACGCATACATTGGTGAGGCCAAAGCTGTCGATTTGGCCAAGTATGGGGCGGCCTGCCGTGTTGGCGGGTTCGCCGTCGTCGTTGGCGCGCCAGTGATTGCCATCAAGGCCAATGCGGTAGGCGTAGCAGTGATGGCGGGCCTTGGGATGCAGCTTGCGATAGTTCTCCAGTCCGGTCTGCCAGTCGGCATCGGTTTTGGTATTTCTACACCAGAGCAGGCACAGAAAGCTGCAGCAACAGCTGATGCCGCAATAGTCGGCAGTGCCATCGTTAAAATGATCGCGAAGTATGGCAAGGATGCGCCTGGACCTGTCGGGGAATATGTAAAGAAAATGAAGGAAGCAGTAATGAAAACGGCCAAATA